>JAHJTE010000002.1:0-300000 GCA_018830005.1 Candidatus Omnitrophota bacterium | reverse complement strand
CTGTAGTTGTTGGCGCTATTATATCAATTCTTTTTGTATTTAAAGAACTTGGTTATTTTAATTTTGTGCTTGAAAAAGATTTATTTTTAAAATTAATAAAGACTGGGTGGCGTACATTTGTAATTAGTATTTTATTCATTCTTTCGATTAGAATAGATGTTTATATAATTAAGTTTCTTTCGACTACTTCAGAAGTCGGATATTACTCAGTGGTAGCCTTAATTGCCAATATGGTTAGTATTAGCCCTATGATTAGTGGTTTTTTGCTTTTTAATAGAGCTACAGATGGTTCAGGAAAGAGTATAAAAGATACGGCAAAGTTGAGCCGGATTTGTATAGCATATTCACTTTGTGTCTCTTTAGTTTTGTTATTATTGGGAAAACATCTAATTATATTTTTGTTGGGTGAGGAATTTATTAAATCATATATTTGTCTTATTTATTATTTACCAGCGTTAATTTTTCAGAATTTATTTTTTGTAATATCTATGTATATTTGCGGTAGTGAAGGGTTTCCTGTATTTAATATTCTATCCATAGGTATATCTTTAATTATTAATATTTGGTTAAACCTTGTCTTAATTCCAATATTAGGAATTAACGGTGCTGCTATTTCTGCTTCAGTTGCTATTGTAATTAAGACTATTATGAATATCTATTATTTTAATTTAAAGGCAAAGCTAAAATTAAGTCAAATTTTGTTTTTAAAGAAGCAGGATTTAATTGATTTAACTCAAAAATTCGGGCTTAGGTTAACATGATGAAAAGGATATCCAATATAATTTTAATCAGGCCGCCATTAAATAAGTTAGACAACAATGCGATCAGCGATGTAAGTGTTTTTTTTCCTCCGAATGGTCTGTTTTTGTTGGCGTCAGTGTTAAAACGCTGTGACTATAATGTAACAGTGCAGGATATGTATGAGAATAGTTGGTTTGATATACAAAGATTCTTTCAGGACAAGCAATTTGATGTCGTGGGCATAACTTGTTTTACTGGTCAACATTTAAATAGCTTAAAATTAGCTAAGCTAGCAAAGGAAAATATAGATCCTAGTCCATTGGTGGTGTTAGGAGGGCCGCATCCCAGCGCAAAAGGCATAGATGAACAGATACTTTCTCATTATCCTCAGATAGATTATATTGTAAGAGGTGAGGGAGAAGAAACGCTTATAGAATTATTTGATGGGATTAATCAAGGCGTAGATTTGATGACCGTAAAGGGAATAACTTTTAGACTAAACAAGAGAATTGTAAGAACATCAGATAGAGCAGTTATTAAGAATTTGGATTTATTACCTTTGCCAGACTATTCCAATTTTGATTTTAGTAAAGTAGAAAGCAAATGCGACGATATGGTTAGTATAACGGATGATAATAAGCAAGCACGTTTTTTGCCCATCATTAGCTCCAGAGGTTGTCCGAACAAATGCCAGTTTTGTGCAATTTTTATGGGAAGGCAAGTACGCTTTAGATCTCCGGAAAATGTAGTTGATGAAATAGAGCAGTTATACAGAATGAAAAAAGTGGTTCATTTTACTTTCGTAGATGACTGTTTTAATACTTCTTTAGCCCGAGCTGAAAAAATTTGCCAATTGATAATAGAACGTAAGTTTCCCATAACTTGGACAGCCATGGTTAGGGTAAAGCCGATTAGTGAGAATTTTTTTCAATTGGCCAAGGACTCAGGCTGCCTTATGTTGGCATTTGGAGTTGAATCCGGTTCTAAAAAGATTTTAGAGACCATAGGTAAAAATATAAATCTGGACGATTTTATATATGCAATTGAGATGGCAAAAAAAATAGGCATTAAGGTAGCTGCCTTATTCATGGTAGGTAATCCCGGTGAAACAAAAGAGACTATAGATGAGACCATTAGTTTAATAAAAAAGACTAGGCCTAAACGTGTGGTTGTTTCGCCTACATTAATTTTTCCTAATAGTGAATTATATTATCTAGCAATAAAACAAGGCATACTCGATGAAGAGTATTGGTTAAATAATAGCAAATTGCCATATTATACAGCAGAGCATAGCTTAGATGAGCTGAGATACTTCAGATTTAGAATTATTTTTTACCATTGCCTATTTGAGAAAAAGGTGTCTATGGTAATAAAGTTAGGCATCTTGATTTTGGGATATAGGTTTGTTAAGCTATTTAATTTGCAAATAAGCCAAGTAAGAGATTTTCTTCTTAAGATTCCAATCGCTAGTTCAATTTTAAAGAGTTTAAAGTCAGACTATATAGAATAGGTTTTGTTTATGTTAAAGAGCATATGTTGAAATTAGATACAAGAAAAACAAAGATTATTATATTATGTGGTGGTTTTGGCAGGCGTCTTAAGCACTCTACTTCAAATTTACCGAAACCTCTAGTACGTTTTCGGAATAAATCTATATTGCAGCATATAATAGAATTTTATATCAGTAAAGATTTCCGTAATTTTATTCTATGTACTGGATATAAAGGCAGGAAAATTGAAGAATTTGTCAAAAATCACCGTTTTGATGCTGAGATAGAGATTTCCGATGCTGGAGAATCTACGAGCATGTTAAGACGTATTTATCTAGCCAAAGATCTAATAGAAAAAAGAGCAATAGTAACTTATGGTGATACGTTTATTAATATTGATCCTTATAAGATGATGTTTCAACATAGGAAAAGCAAGGCAGGCATTACTATAACCGTTGCTGATATACGTAGTCCATTTGGTTTGGTTGAGTTAGCTAGCAGTAATTGCGTAGACTCTTTCGAAGAAAAACCAACTTTTTCTTACTATATTGGTCATATGATAATTGAAAAAAAGATATTAAATAAGTTAGAAAAAAAGCTTTTGACTATGCCTGACGGTGAAGGTCTAATTGCTTTATTTCAGAAATTAATACAGAAGAAAAAATTAAATGCCTTCAAACATAAAGGGCTACAACTTACTTTTAATACTTTCTATGAGAAAGAAAAGGTACATAGGGAACTTATAAAATTCTTTACCCAACAGGAAAGGTGATTATGAAAATTTTAAAAAACACGAAGGTCTTGATTACAGGTGGAGGAGGCTTCATCGCATCACATTTAACTAAAAGATTATTAGAAGAAGGGGCAAAAATATTTGTTCTTACAAAGTATGGCTGTGTAATTGATAATATACGCTTGGTAAATATCTGGGACAAAGTTAAGATTATCGAATCTGATTTACGAAATCCTGATTCGCTTAAAAAAGTAAAGTTAATTAAGCCAGATATTATTTATCATTTTGCTGCCTATAACCATGTTGGCGATAGCTTCGATAACGTTTCAGAGGCAATTGATGTTAATTCTAAGGGAACAGTCAATCTTTTAGATGCGTACGAAGATTACAAGAGGTTTATCTACATTTCGTCTTCTGAAATTTATGGACATCAAAGCTCAGTACCTTTTCATGAAGAACTTAAACCCAGCCCTATATCTCCTTATGCAGTAGGTAAGTATTCAGGCGAATTATATGCAAGAATGAAATATCTAGTATACAAAAGGCCCATTGTAATACTTAGGCCATTCAATGCCTTTGGTCCTTTTCAGAGTCCACGCGCTATAATTGCCGAGATTATAATAAAGTGCTTAAAAGGAGAGGATATAGTAACTACTGAAGGCATTCAGACGAGAGACTTTAATTATGTTGAAAATTTAATTGACGGTTTTCTTTTGGCTAGTTCTGTGAAAAAAGCAGTAGGAGAAATTATCAATATTGGTTCAGGTAAGGAAATATCAATAAAGGAACTTGTTAAAAAAATTCATAAGTTGGCAGACTCTAAATCTAAGTTATGTATAGGTAAAATGCCTTATCGACCTACGGAGATTTGGCGTATGGCAGCTTCCAATAAAAAAGCCAGTAAATTATTGGGGTGGAGGCAAAAAATTTCATTTGAAGAAGGTTTGTTAAGGACTATCAATTGGTATCAAAAGTTTAAGTATTTATTCGAAGACAAAAATTCACCACTTTTTCAACTATGCCAAAAGAAAATAATTTAAATAAGCTTAGAAAGAAAAGGGTCTTAATCACTGGTGGAAAAGGATTCTTGGGGCAAAGTCTTATTCCCCAATTAAGAAAGTTGTGTAAAAAAGTCTATCTTTACAACGATGATATAAGAGATATCAGCAATTTCAAAAAGAAAAGCGATATAGTTTTCCACCTAGCTGGTTTTAATAAGATTGACTCTAAGCATAAAACAAATTCGCTTTTTGACGTAAATGTTAATGGCACTATGGCAGTAATGCACTATTGTTATCGAGTTGGCGCAAGCTGTATCTTTGCTTCGTCCTCAGCAGTTTATAAGCCAACTCTAGGAAAGATTAGGCTTAGTGAAAGCTCTGATACTAATCCAGTAACATTATATGGGATAAGTAAAATATTGGCAGAAAAAGTTTGCAGACATTATTCACAAAGTTTTAAGGTACCCGTTATTTCCATTAGAATCTTTAATATGTATGGACCGGGGCAGCGCTTGTCATTTATCACACCATATATTTTTCAGAAACTTAAAAGTACTAACTCTATTTTATTAAAATCGCCTCAGGCAGTGAGAGATTTTGTCTATATATCAGATGTAGTTAGGGCTTTTATTCTTTCTTGTAAGATCGATTTTAATAACTTTTTACCTTTAAATATTGGCACTGGCGTTGGCTTAAGCATTAATAATTTTGTAAAGTTATTTGCTTCGCGATTAAAAGTTAAAAAGTATCAAATTAATAAAGTTAACCATGAAAGTCCAAAAAAAGATTATGTTGTCGCTGATATTAAAAAGGCAAAAGAGGTTTTAGGCTGGAAGCCACAAATTACAATTGAAAAAGGCCTGGATTCAATCATAGCTTCTGGGCAGCTCAATAAATACAACTTTGGTATTCGATAATTCTTTCAGTAAGCCAAAAATTTTTGTTAAAAATGCATAATGAGAAATTAGCCATTATTATTCCCACTAAAGATAGGCCGGATAAATTAAATCAACTTTTAAAGAGTATATCTCAACAGGATATTAAGCCTTCTCAGGTTATTATAATTGATGGCAGTATTCTCTCAATCACAGGTGTTTTAAAAGAATTCCCCGATTTAGAGATTGATTACATAAAAGCAATAGGCTCTTTAACAACTAAAAGAAATATTGGCATAAAGAAGTTAAAAGATGAAATTACGCTAGTGATATTTTTTGATGACGACATTATATTAGAGAAGGATAGTTTTAGGAAAATGTTAGATTTTTGGCTGGGTACATCTGAGAATACAGCTGGGGCATCATTTAACATTATAAGCCAAATTTGCAGAAAGCCATCACTGTTAGAAAAAGTTTTTGTAGTTAACACAGATATACCAGGCAAGATTTTGCGTTCTGGATTTCAGACAAAATTTTATTCCTTGGATAAGACTAGAGAAGTAAATTGGCTTTTTGGCGGAGCTACAGTATGGAGGAAGTGGCTTTTTGAAAAGTTGCAGTTTGATGAGAGATTTTCTGACTATGGTTTGTTTGAGGATGTTGATTTCAGTTATCGAGCGGGAAAGGAATATAGATTATTTGTTGTAGCTGATGCGAAGGTTAGACATAATTCTGAATCTGAAAAGATTGATGAAAGCTTTAAGTTTGGCAAAATGCAATTCGAGAACAGGCTTTATTTTGTTAAGAAGAATCCAGAGTTATCTATTCCGCTTTGCTATTGGGCGCTTTCGGGACTTTTCCTTAATAATATCCTAAAAGGTATAGTGGGCAGAGATAGTAGATATATTAACAGGGCTAAAGGCAATATAGCTGGATTTATTAGCAATTTAACAGAGCTTTTTCATCAGCGAGAAAGATGTCAAAGAGCGAAAATATAATTTGCCTGTCCAGTATTGATTGGGATTTTATCTGGCAGGTCTACCATGTTTTTAAAAAAAGCATAAATGAAGATAGCTTGATCAATTAAGGAAAAGGGGTGATAGAGGTGTTTAAGAAATTAGTTTTTGTAATTTTAGCCTGTTTTATTTTCTTTATAATGATAGAGATTTTATTGCGCGTTTATGTATGGCGCAAAACTGGTAATAGCGAGTATTTGAGGTATGCTATAGAAATAACAAAAATGCCTAAAAAAGATTATATGGCAAAGGAACACAAAATCACAAGTAGGAAAGTAAATTATGGTAGTTATTATAAGTTCACACCAGGCAAATATGAAATGCTAAGTTTGCCATTTTCTTATACTATTAATTCCCTAGGATTTAGGGGTTATGAATTTTCTACAACAAAATCAAAGGACATTAAGAGAATTTTTGCTCTCGGTTGCTCAACAACCTTTGGTTTGGGCGTAGTTGATAACCAAACCTACCCTTATTATTTGAATGAACTGTTGAAAAACTCAGGAAGAAAATATGAGGTAATAAATTGCGGCCTGCCCACCGCTTTAACGTATCATATTTATGAATTATTTAGCAATGAAATTATTAATTATGAACCCGATATAATTATAATATCTGAATCAATAAATGACGCACTTTTTGTTACTCCCCAGATAAAAAACTTTTGGTATAAGCTGCATAGTTCCTTATATTATAGGTCAATGCTCTATACACTTTTACTCGAAAAATATTCGGCATTAAAACGCAATGACTCTAGACCATTCTTTATTTTTTATAATAAAAGTATACCACATTATTATAAGTATTATCTTGAACGCATAATTAAGTTGGCTAAAGAGAAAGGTATAAAGGTGATTTTGTTTAATGAACCAATGTTATCTGATGTTAATTTCCCTAACGATTTGGATAAATTAGAAATTATGTATCGAGATACTTTCGATAGTTCTATCAGCCCTTTGATAAAACAGCGTTATTACAATAAACAAATGGAGATAATTGCGAAAGAGAATAATATAGATTTTATTGATGCTGCGAAGCTTATCGAGGAGAAGCCACATTTATTCTTAGATATTGTTCACCTTAGTGCTGAAGGCAATGAGTTATTAGCAAAGCTTATTGCAAAAGTAATAATGGAAGGTAAATAAAAGGATAGAGACCTATGCTCAAAGGTGAGAATATAATTTGTATATCAAGCATTGATTGGGATTTCATTTGGCAGGGGCACCAGGAGATTATGTCAACTTTAGCCGCCAACGGCAATAAAGTTCTTTTTATTGAGAATACCGGAGTACGTCCGCCTGGGATAAAGGATATTTCCAGAATCAGACAAAGAATTAAAAACTGGTTCAAAGGTATAAAGGGAATTAGACAAGAAAGAGAAAATCTTTATATATATTCACCTTTAGTTTTGCCGTTTCCTTATTCTCGAATTGCAAGATTTATTAACCGTCATCTGATTTTGCCTGTTTTAGATAAATGGATGAAGATAATGAATTTCAATAGTCCCATCGTGTGGACATTTTTGCCTACGCCCTTAAGTCTAGACATAATTGATAACCTTAATAAGAAAATTCTTATTTATTATTGTATTGACAGTTTTACAGTTAGCTCAGTTTCGGCTAAAAAAATTAGAAAATCTGAGAAGGCCCTTTTAAGAAAAGCTGATTTAGTATTTGTAACCTCAACTCATCTTTTTAATTATTGTTCCAGATATAGCGATAAGGTCTATAAATTTCCTTTTGCCGTAAATTTTGAAAAGTTTGAAAAGGCACGCTCTGATAATGTCTACTCCTTAGATGAACTAAAAGGTATTAAAAGGCCGATTATAGGTTATGTAGGAGGGATTCATAAGTGGATTGATCAAAAATTGGTCAGAGACTTAGCTTGGGAGTTTCCAGACTATTCGTTTGTTTTTGTCGGACCCATACAAACAAAGATATCGACATTGACACATTTAAAGAATATTTATTTTTTGGGAAAAAAAGATCACAATAAACTACCTTTTCTTATAAAGAATTTTGATGTATGTATTATTCCTTACCTAATCGCCGATTATACTAAAAATGTTTACCCGACTAAATTGAATGAATATCATGCAATGGGTAAGTTCGTTGTTTCAACAGATTTGCCGGAGATTGAGGAATTCAATGCTGAATTCGATAAGCTAGTCTTAGTAGGAAAAACAAGTGAGGAATTTGCTAATTGCATTTCCAAAGCAGTTAACAATAAAGACAGCGGCCAGATAAATAAACGAATAACCTCTGCCAGCAAGAATAGTTGGACTCAAAGGATAGCCCAGATGAGTAATTTACTAGAAGATATTTTAAAGAAAGGACTCAAGACTTCAGTTGATTGGCAGAGGAGCCTGCTTACATTTTATAAGACAGCACGAAAAAGGGCTCTAAGTTTAGGCCTTGCTATCTTGTTTACTTATCTATTTATATTTTACACTCCTTTAGTTTGGTTTTGCGCAAGGCCATTGATGATTTCTGATGCCTTCCAGAAGGCTGACGCTATAGTTGTTTTTGCTGGTGGCGTGGGAGAATCAGGAATGGCTGGACAGGGATATCAAGAGCGGGTTCAGCATGCAGTCAGATTATACAGAAAAGGATATGCTAATCATTTGATATTTTCTTCAGGTTATACCTATATATTTCATGAACCACAGGTCATGAAGGCCTTAGCTGTATCCTTGGGTATGCCAGAAGGACGCATAATCTTAGAAGATAAAGCAAAAAATACATATGAGAATGTATTGTTTACAGGAGAGATTCTAGAAAGAAATGACTGGAAGGAAATTCTTTTAATCAGTTCTCCCTATCATATGCGCCGCGTTTCACTGGTATTTAGAAAAAATGCACCAGACACAGAAGTACTATATACACCAATAACCAAGAGTCTGTTCTATAGTCATGGCATTAATCAGGAAGGCAAAAAAGTTCTAAAACAGATAAGCCTTCAGCAGCTAAAAGGCATTTTGCATGAGTATCTAGGAATAATTTACTATTATTTTCAAGGCTATATTTAGCTTAAGGCAAGATAAATGGGAATGAAGATTACCCTTATAGAGCCGCCGATTACCACAGACGATTTGGTTGGCAAAACAAGGAGCATGAAGTCAGTGGTTAATGTTATCCCTTCATTGGGTCTTGCTTATTTGGCAGCTACTCTGGAGGAGGAGGGCTATGATGTTAAGATAATTGATTGCAGTATTAGAATTTCGCATTCAGAATTGATTGGACTATTGATGCGAGAGAGGCCAGATGTAATTGGCATTACTGGTACAACTCCGGTTTTTGAGAGCGTAAAGAAAGTGGCTGAGAATATTAAAGTGTCATTGCCAGACGCAATAATTGTTGTAGGCGGGCCTCATCTTACTGCTATGTCAAAAGAGACGATGGAATGCCCTTATTTTGATGTTGGAGTTATGAGAGAGGGCGAGGTTACTTTTTTAGAGCTAATAAAGAGAATTCAAAATAAGGGACTCACTGATCTTAGAGACATAAATGGGATTGTATATAAAGAAAATGGTAAGGTAATAGAAACCAGGCCTAGAGAATTCGTAACAGATTTAGATTCTTTATCTTTTCCAGCTAGGCACTTATTGCCGCCGCTTGAAGCTTATAAACCCACGCCAGCCTCATATAGAAGATTACCTTTAGGCGTACTAATAACTACAAGAGGATGTCCTTCAAGATGCACTTTCTGCGACCGCGGTGTATTTGGCAGTAGCTATAGAGAGCGTACCCCAGATAATATAATCGCAGAGATAGAAGAGTTAATATTTAAATTTGGTGCCAGAGAATTAAGATTTTTTGATGACACCTTTACCTTAAATGAGAAAAGGGTCTTAGAAATATGTGCAAAGTTCAAAGAGAAGAAAATTAAGATACCCTGGACTTGTCTGACTAAAGTAACTGCGATTTCCGAAGGTTTACTAAAAGCAATGAAGCAGGCTGGTTGTTGGCAAGTTCTATATGGTTTGGAATCTGGCGATGCGAGGATGTTGAAAGCACTTAATAAAGGAAATACTGTTGAGCAAAATGAGAGAGCAGTTAAGTTGGCCCATAGAGCTGGATTGAGTGTCCGCGCCGATTTTATTGTTGGCACCCCAGGAGAAACTATGGAGAGCTTAAGGCGCACTTTAGATTTCGCTATTAAGTTAAGGCTCGATTATGCACATTTTAATAAGTTTGTTCCTCTGCCTGGAACAGAGCTTTACCTGACACTCCTAAAGAGAGGCTATGAATTTGATTTTAGCAAAGGTTGCAGTATCCTAGATCATTCTGCAATAATGTTTACTCCAGAATCCATGACTAAGGAAGAATTTAAAGAATTTTTAGATTTTGCCAATAGGGCATTCTACCTTCGATCATCTTACATTTTGAAAAGGTTAGTATCCATAAGATCCTTTACGGAGTTAAAAGGGCAGATAAGGGGATTTTTTGCTATATATAATTTATAGAAACAATTATAAATAATACATTCTGGAAATTTAGTTGCATTTGTTTAATTATGGTAGACTCAAATAAAAAAGTTAATTTTTTAGTTGTTTTGCGTTCTGGATTTCGACGCCGTTTTCTTGTTCTTTTCCGGCCACGCTATGTGAATAATTCTTTATCGATGCGCAAAGGAGAATGCAAAAAATGCGGCCGCTGTTGCCTTCTAAATAAGTCATGGTGTAGACATTTTAAAGGTGGAAGATGCCAAGTCTATGAGAGGCAGCCTTTTTTCTGCAAGGTCTATCCTATAGACCCTAAAGATAAAAGTATGTCAGGAGTTGCTCGAGAAGATTGCGGTTATTATTGGAGTGAAGATGGGAAAGAATAACAATGAAAGTATCTCCATAATTTTACCTACTTACAACGAAGCAGAAAATATAACTGATCTTATTTGCGAGATAGAACTTTATATTAAAAATAATATTGGCGTTAGTCCTGAATTTATTGTAGTTGATGATGATTCTCCAGATAGGACTTGGGAGATAGCGCAGAATTATTTTGATGCTAATGATAATGTTAAGGTAATTCGCAGGGTAAATCAGAAAGGATTGGCATCTGCAATATGGACAGGGATTCAAGCTGCAAAAGGCAATCTTGTGGCGTGGATGGATTGTGATTTTTCAATGCCTCCGTTTAAGCTTGTTGAATTAATTAATAAGGTACATGAGGGTTATGATATCTGTGTAGGCTCTCGGTTCATTAAAGGTGGTAAGGATATAAGGGGGCCAGTTGATTCCTGGATAGCAGTGATTTTAAGCCGAGCAATGAATTCTTCTATATCCTTTCTTTTAGGAAGTTCTTTTAAAGACTATACAAGTGGATTTGTTGTAGCAAGGAGGGAGATTTTTGAAAAAATAAAATTCCAAGGATATTATGGCGAATATTTTATCGATTTTATCTTTAAGGCACGTCAATATGGCTATAAGATTATCGAGATTCCATATTATTGCGCACCAAGAAGAAGCGGGATTTCAAAAACAGGCAGTAACATGATGGACTATATTAGTAAAGGTTGGAAATATATATTGCTGACGTTACGATTGAAATTTCGCAAAAATTAATTTTTAACTATTTTTTATAATTAAGTCATGAATTTTAAGAATAGAAATGTATTAGTAACTGGTGGAGCAGGATTCATTGGCTCAAGTATAGTCAGAGAGCTTTTGAAAGAGAAGGCCAAGGTAATAGTTTATGATAACTTCTTAAGTGGAGATATATCCAATCTTCAAGATCTGGGAAGTCCCATAGATATTATTAAAGGAGATATTTTAGATAAAGGATTAACTAGAATTTTGAAAGCGAAAAGAATAGAATATGTCTTTAATTTAGCTGCTGAACCTTATATCCCACATTGTTATTATCGACCTCAGAAATTCTTTGAGGTTAACGCTAATGGTGCATTAAATGTCTTGTTGGCTTGTAGGGATGCTAAAGTAAAAAGGATATTACAGTATTCGACCTCTGAAGTTTACGGAACAGCTCAATATATCCCCATGGATGAGGATCATCCTACAAGGCCTCTTTCTACATATGCTGTAAGTAAATTAGCTGCCGACAGACTATGTTATACCTTACATCATGAACAAGGTATTCCTGTAATTATTTTAAGGCAATTTAATGTCTACGGACCAAGAGAGACTCAGCCTTACATTATCCCTGAAATAATAACTCAGTTAGCTAAGGGCCCTGAATTAAAATTAGGTAATATAACAGCAAGGAGAGATTTGACCTATGTCCTTGATGCTGCACAGGGTGCCATAGCATTGATGAAATGTCGAGAAGCTGAGGGTGAAGTTGTAAATCTCGGGACAGGAAAGGATTGGAGCGTTGAAGCGATGGCAAAAACTTGTACTCGTTTAATGGGATATGAGAAAGCAAAGATTGTTATCGAGAAGACTCGCTTAAGGCCTTTAGATGTTAGCAGATTACAATGTAATTATTCTAAGATCCAAAAACTGACAGGATGGAGGCCGAAGGTATCTCTTAAAGAGGGCTTGGCAAGCACTATAGAACACTTTAAGGAGATGGGTAATAAGTGGATATGGGAAACTAAGATTGCCGCTGAGGAAAAGATTTGGCGCAAGTAATAAGAGAAAAATGCTGAAAGAAGCAAGGCTTAGCCAATATTATTTAAAAAGAATAAAGGATATAATTCCTCGCAAGGATCCTAAGTTATTAGCTTCAAAAAAGATGTCTGGAATAATCCCGGTCTGCGAGCCTTGTTTAAGTGATAAGGAATTAAAATATGCAAAAGAATGCATTAAGGCAAATTGGATTTCCTCTGCGGGCAAGAAATATATCCGCGAATTCGAAGATAGATTTGCTAAGCTTTGCGGAGTTAAGTATGCTACCTCTTGCACTAGTGGTACAGCGGCATTGCATTTAGCCTTAGCTTCTTTGGGTATTAAAAAGGGTGATGAGGTTATTATCCCTACTTTTGCTATGATAGCGGTGGCGAGTGCGGTTGTCTATTTAGAGGCAAAACCAATATTAGTCGATATTGAACCGCTAACTTACAATATCGACCCGACTAAAATCGAGGAAAAGATTACAAAGAGGACAAAAGCAATTATAATTGTTCATACCTATGGTCATCCTGCACAAATGGATGAGATTAAAAGAATCGCCAAAAGATATAAACTCTATTTGATTGAGGATGCTGCTGAGGCACACGGCGCTAAATATAAAGGCAGAAGAATAGGCGGTATCGGGGATGTGGGTTGCTTTAGTTTCTATGCAAACAAGATAATAACCACTGGAGAAGGGGGCATGTTGACAACGAACAATGCTAGAATTGTTAAGATGGCTCAAATATTGAAAAATCATGCCTTTTCGAAAGAGAGACATTTTTGGCATAAATACTTAGGCTATAATTATAGGTTAACTGGTCTTGCGGCTAGTATTGGTTTGGCTCAACTTGAAAACTTCGATAAACTTCTAAAAGCCCGAATTAGAAACGCTAAGTATTATAGTTCATTGCTTAAGAATGTTAAGGGAATTACTCTTCCCATAGAAAAGAAAGAGGTAAAAAACGTATTTTGGATGTATTCTATTTTGATAGAAGATGATTTTGGTCTAACCCGAGATGATCTAAGATATTGTCTGGCTAAAAAAGGCATTGAGACTAGGACATTTTTTATCCCAATCCATCTACAGCCAATATATTTTAAACTATATAGGAGGGAAAGATTTCCAGTTAGCGAAGAGCTATCTCGCAAGGGGATGTATCTGCCATCTTCTTCGAATCTGAAAAAGAAAGAAATTGACTATATTGTTGGGGCTATCAAGGATTGTCAGAAGAAGCGCCAGCATAAAATAAAGATTTGATCAATGAGATTTGATTATAATAATAGAAAAGTTTTGATTAGTATTTTTTTCATAGCACTTATTGTGCGTCTGTTTGCTTTAGTCGTAGTTGAGCCAGTCTCTGCTCCTATGACTTGGGAGTATGAAGAGATAGCCAATAATATATTAGAAGGCAAAGGATTATTTTGGACATTTTATAATACACCCTACAGATCAACATATATGGTCTTGTATCCGCTTTTATGTAGTTTTGTGTATGCGCTTACTAATCATAGCTACCTAGCTTTAAAGATTTTGCAAATCATTATTTCTTTAATTACTCTATTTTTGGTATATAGAATATCTTTTAGACTTTTTGATCAGAGAGTAGCTTTATTGTCATTGTTCTTGGCTGGTTTTCATCCCGGTTTGATTTTTTATTCTGTAAGATTGCACTCATTAACATTGGATACTTTTCTTTTTACACTACAATTCTTTTTATTTTTAAAAATCTTAGAAAGAAAAAGTATAGATAGATTCTCTTTACTTTTTGGGATAACTTTTGGACCGGCCTTACTTAGTCGCTCTACAATAGCTCCATTCTTATTTGTTGTTTTGCTTTTCATTTTTTTGAAGCTGCGAGATGATAAAGCGTTATGCGTCAGGGTGATCACACTCATATTGATTAGCATAACAGTAGTTTTGCTTCCATTGTGGGTTAGAAATTATATTGTCTTTGATAGAGTTGTAATATCGCCTAATGATTCAGCTCTTGCATTTTGGTTAGGTTACAATGAAGATGCAACCGGAACAAATAAGACCTTAAATGGAGATTTTATATTTGAAATTGCTCCGCAAGAATTTCGTAAGACTATTTTAAGTATGGATGAATTTGGCCAAAAGGAATATTTTTATAAACAGGGATTAGAGTTTATTAAACAGCACCCTTTAGAGTCATTGGTTTTATATTTTAAAAAAATAAAATATTTCTGGTGGTTTACTCCGACACAAGGCCTCGAGTATCCGAAAGTTTATTTTGATATTTACAAATTTTACTGGATATTTATCTTGGCATTTTTTATTCTTGGAATTTATCAAAAGTTTGCAACAGGATTAACTTCTCAAAGTATCAAATATGGTACGATTTCAGTGGTTTTATTTTTAGTAACGTTAACTTTAGTACATGCCCTTTATAATTTAGATGGAAGGCATAGGTGGGCCGTGGAATCTTTTGTATTAATTTTTGCTGCCAATGGAATAAATTTTTTGCTGAAAAAAAAGGAGCAGAGAAGATGAAGATCTTAGATGAAAAGGGAAAGCTATTCGGAAAGATAAACGTTATAGATTTCTCAGTAATATTTTTATTGATTTTCCTTTTGCCTATCTCTTATTTTGCTTACAAGGTATACACTAAGGAATATAAAATGTGGGGCGAAAGCGTTGAGGCAGATTTCCACTGTTTGTTTGTAATGTTAGAACCCGAAGTAGCAAAGAGTCTTTCAGTTGGAGATGCTGAGTTTGATAAGGATGGAAAGCCTATAGCCCAGATAATAAGTCTAGAGGAGATTAAGCCTTATTTTTATGAGATTAAGTTAAGTGAGGAAGAGGCGATAACTATAAAAGATTCAAACTTAAAACAGATCTCTGCGAAACTCAGGCTGAGGGCAGAAACTAGATTGGATGGCAATCTATATTATAAAAATAGCCGGTTATTTTCCAATCCTTTTTTTGAGTTTAATACTGATAAATATACAGCAACCTTTATGTTCAAGCAACAAGGTGGATTGGAAGAGAGAACATTGTATTTGGATATTACACTAAAAGATTTAAACGAAAATACACTTAAATTAGTTTGCGTTGGGGATAAGGTTTTAGATAGAAATGGCGAGGTGTTAGCTGAGATTTTAGAGATTGGCAAACCTCAAATCGGCTATATTAATATCAATGCGAAGAGCGGAGATTTTTTAATAGTTCAGGATGAGCAGATAAAGCAAATACCAGTAAAGATAAGAATGAGATGTCAAGTAGACAATAATGGCAATCTTTATTTTGAAGGTAAGAGAGTGGGGCGCGACACACATTTTGAGTTTGTAACAGATAAATATAAAGCAAAGGCGATATTAGGTATTGCCTATTTTGAAGAAAAGTGGTTGACACTGCGTATTAAATGTTCAGGGATTATTCAAGAGGTGGCTAATGTAGCAAGAGAAGGAGATATTGAAAAAGATAATTTTGGTAAGACCATAGGCAGAATTCGTTCGATTTTTGATGTAAAGACTTCGACAGTAGCAGTAGCGAAATTCGATGGGAAAGAGTTTGCCTATGTTGAAAATCCACTTTATTTTGATGTAAAGACTTCGACAGTAGCAGTAGCGAAATTCGATGGGAAAGAGTTTGCCTATGTTGAAAATCCACTTTATAAAGATTTTATTTTATCGGTAGATGTGCTAGCCTTGAAAAAAAATGAAAAATATTATTATAAAGATTTTCCGATCTTGATAGGTAATACTATTACATTAAACACAAGTTTATATAGCGTTCGAGGTAATATTATTGATTTTGCAGTAAAAAATTAAATGAAATCACA
Organism: Candidatus Omnitrophota bacterium; assembly: GCA_018830005.1. Lineage (NCBI taxonomy): Bacteria > Pseudomonadati > Candidatus Omnitrophota > Candidatus Omnitrophota bacterium. The sequence goes on along the minus strand of JAHJTE010000002.1, from coordinate 283,770 downwards.
AAGCTTTATCATGATTCGATCTTGGTGGGGAGGAGATCTTAAAGGTATCAGAGAAAACTTCTTTGCGGAAATTTAAAATGGAGGGATAAAAATGAAGATTATAGATGAAAAAGGAAGGCTATTTGAAAAGATAAACATTATAGATTTTTTAGTAGCTGCCTTTTTGTTATTACTCATTCCAATATATTATTTTGTACATAGAGTTTCTACTGTAGAGACTCCTAAGATAGAATACCTAGAACATTTAGAGACAGTGCTATTAACGTTGAGGGTTGAGGAGTTAGATCCAGATGTAGGTAAACTTGTAAAGGAAGGGGATATACAGATACAAATTGTAAAGAATCAGTGGTTAGAACTTGAGGCTAACAGGCCTGCAGTTAAAATAGTTAAAATTATTTCAAATACACCGACCCAAATTGCCAAAGTTGTGGGAGATGGAAAAGTTTTGAGTGTCATAGATGGTTCTGGAAAAAGGGATTTAATTTTGCAACTTGAAGTGATAAGCGATCGTAAAAATACTGGTTATTTCTTTGAGAATAAGCTGCTGAAAATTGGAAGCACTTTTACGTTTTCTCCAGATTTCTATAGTTTCTACGGAACTATAATCGGTTTAGAAAAAAAGGATATTGAATGAAAAGTTTTTTAGAAACAAGCATTTCGATATATGTATTTAAACGTCTTTCTTTATTTTTAAATCGCAACAAACAGATATGGAGAGAGATCTATGACGCTAGTCAGATACACAAGATAATAAGCCACTTTTGGAATTGTTTAAAGACTTGCTTCAAACATAGCTTTTTAGGAAAGATTACTGAACCTTCAGGTAGGAGATATGCGGTTTTAGATAATAGCAGAATTCTGCAGTTCATAAATTATAATTATAGGTCTTGCAGGATGAGAATAGTTAATTCTTACAATAGTGTCAAAACTATAAGCTTGGTAGGAGAAGCTAAAAATATATTTTACTTCGCTCCAATTAAGAGTTGTAGTATCGTTACTATTTCCTTAATTGCGGTAAATATATTTTTAGCATTTCTCCTAAAGCGGCAAATTAGCTTTGTTGGCCTGATTATCCGGCTGGCGTTTTTACTGTTAGCAATAGCCGGCCTTTTTTCTAAAGCAAAATTTGATAATATCAATCAAAGCAGTTCATTTTTGAAATGGTTAAAAAAATCAAAGTCTTAAGAATAATTGCGAGGCTTAATATCGGCGGACCAGCCAGACATACTATTTTACTTACGGAAGGTCTTAATAATGATAAGTTTGACTCAGTTTTAGTATCAGGTGTTGTTGATAGTTATGAAGGCGATATGACTTATCTGGCAAACGAGAAAGATGTAAAGCCAATTATTATACCTGAACTTGGTCGAAAGATAAGCCTTAGAAATGATTTGATCTCTTTTTATAAACTTTTTCAAATAATAAAGAAGGAACAACCAGATATAATCCACACCCATACTGCTAAAGCAGGCACCTTGGGACGTCTTGCTGCTCTTTTATACAAGTTTACACAGAATCCAAGGCGCAAGAGGAAAAAGTCGAGACTCGTTCATACTTTCCACGGCCACGTTTTGCACAGCTATTTTGCAGGATTTAAGACTCGGATTTTTATTTTGGTTGAGCACATTTTAGCCAGATTTACAGATAGAATTATTGCTGTTAGCAATGAAGTCAAAAATGAACTTATTAAATTGAAAATCGGAGATTTCAAAAAAATAATAGTAATTCCATTAGGTTTAGACCTGGACAAATTATTTAGTATCCCTGAAAGTCGTAATAATTCCCAGGTCAATGTAGGTATTATTGGCAGGTTAGTCCCAATAAAAAATCATTATATGTTCATTAAGGCAATAAAACTTTTAACAAATTGTAAACCTCAAGGCACAGACTACAAATTCATTATTGCTGGCGATGGAGAATTGAGAGAAAGTTTAAAGAGCAATTCGCGCAAATTAGGAGTTGAGAGGTTTATAGAATTCATAGGCTGGCAAAACAATTTAGTAGATTTATATTCAAATTTAGATATTGTCGTCTTGACATCTTTGAACGAAGGAACCCCCGTAAGTTTAATCGAGGCCATGGCCTCTGCTAGGCCAGTAGTTGCCACTAAAGTCGGAGGGGTTAAGGACTTAGTTAATGAGGAAAGAGGTTTTTTGGTTGAGTCAAATGATGTTGATGCTTTTGCCTGCGCCTTAAGAAAACTTATTGATGAGCAAGGTTTAAGGATACGATTGGGCCAATCAGGCCGTGAGTTTGTTAAAGAGAGATTCAATAAGACGCGCTTAATTAATGATATTGTAGGTTTGTATGAGGAATTATTATATAGAAAGGAGTAAAGAACAATGAGATATTTAGTTACTGGTGGTGCTGGTTTCATCGGGTCGCATTTAGCTGAAGTATTATTAAAGCGTAATAATCATGTGACTATTTTAGATGATTTTTCTACGGGTAGGATGGAAAATATTTCTCACTTAGAGAAAAATGAAAATTTTCAGATTGTAAGAGGCAGCATTCAAGACGAAGAGCTAGTTGATAAATTAGCTGAAAAAGTTGATTCCGTATTTCATCTAGCAGCTGCAGTTGGTGTTGAGCTCATTATAAAGAAGCCATTTGAGTCTTTGACTACGAATATTAAGGGCACGGAGGTTGTTTTAGAGGCCAGTTGTCGCTATAATAGAAAGCTACTAATTACTTCTACTTCAGAGATTTATGGTAAAAATGCAAACGGGCCGCTAAAAGAAGGTGATGATAGAATCTTGGGTTCGCCCTTAAAGAGCCGCTGGAGTTACTCGACTTCAAAGGCAGTTGATGAAATACTCTCATATATTTATTTTAAGGTTAGGGGTTTACCTACAATAATTGTAAGGCTATTTAATACTGTTGGTCCACGCCAATCTGGAACCTACGGTATGGTTGTGCCCAGATTTATACGACAGGCATTGAAGGAAGAACCTATTACAATATATGGTGATGGCAGGCAATCGCGTTGTTTTCTGCATGTTAGAGATGCTGTGCAGGCTATGATAAAATTAATGGAAAAGGAAGAGGCTGTTGGAGAGGTTTTCAATTTGGGCAGCCAAGAAGAAGTAAGTATCGAAAACTTAGCAAAAAAAATTATTGAAATTACAAAGAGTAAATCAGGCCTTGTTTATATACCTTATGATGAGGCTTATGAGGAAGGCTTTGAAGATATGCCGCGTAGAGTTCCGGATATCAACAAGATCCATAAATTGATTAATTTCAAGCCAACCAAGAATTTAGAAGGCATTATTGAAGATGTCATAAGATATCATAAGAAAAATCTTAGTTAGAGCCAAGATACCCTAAAGCAAACTATGGATTATGACAGAGGTGGCAGGCAGAAGGAGATTTATAGTGAATCAGATGTAATTTCTGTTTGTTGTCCATTTTGCAATATTAATAAATATAGACAGATATACCAAGAAAGAGGCACATTGGCTATTGTGAAGTGCCTGGGTTGCGGGCTTTTATACGTGAATCCTAGATTAAAAGAGCCGGAAAAGATTTACTGGGGTGAGGCAGATAAATATTTTAAAGAGGCAAGATTAATTTTTGAAGGCAAGAGCAGGCATCATCGAGACCAAAATTATATCCAGGATCTAAAGTTGATTTACAAATATAAGCCATCAGGGAACTTTTTGGATGTAGGAACGAATATGGGATTTTTCTTAAGGAATGCAAAAGGGTGGAGTTGGAATCTTTATGGCGTAGAACCATCTTCTTCTCTGTCTGAGATAGCAAGAAAGTATTTCAGCTTGAATGTAAAAACAGCCTTTCTGCAGGATGCTGGATTTAAGAATTCATTCTTCGATGTAGTAACGATGACTGATGTTTTTGAGCATTTATCTGAACCGGGTGAGGTCCTAGAAGAGGTTAAAAGAATATTAAAACCCGATGGTATTCTCTTTATTAAGGTCCCTAATGGACTATTTAATCTTTTTAAATATTATTGTGCGAAGACTACAAATAGGTTAAAGAATTATGATATATTTGATTCCTACGAACATGTTGTTCATTATTCTCAAAAAACCCTAAAGCTTATGCTTGATAAGTTTGGCTTTAAGGTAATTAGGGTCTGTATTGGCAGGCCCATCCAAGTTCCTGTATGGCATAATTATGTGGGGCATTACTATCAATATCCAACTCCTTGGATGCTTGATTGTAAGAGACAATTTGCAAGAATCACACTCTATTTATTGTCTCTGATTGAATATAGAATTAGGTTAAATAGAGTAGGTTATCTTGCTCCGAATATTGTTGTTATTGCAAAAAAGAGTAGTTAAATACAGTATTTTCCAAGAGAAATTTTTTTGGAGGGAATGTTGACTGATTTGCTGTTAAAAGATACTTATATCTTTCTGATTGTTTTTGGAGTTTCGTTAATGCTAACGCGGCTTGTGCGTTCTTTTGCTATTAAATATAAATTAGTGTCCAGGCCAAAAGATAACCGTTTTCACAGAAAGGTTACTGCTCTTCTAGGCGGGGTAGGCATCTTCTTGGCTTTTTTTATCGGCATTGTTATCTTTATGCCTTTGACTAAAACTACATGGGTCTTTCTTTCAGGCGCAGTATTTATCTTTTTTTGGGGACTAACAGATGATTTTCGACCCATGAAGCCTCAACTAAAGTTGCTAGGTCAGATTATTGCAAGTTGCATTATAATCTTTTTTGGAATTTCTTTTGATCTACCGCATTATCGATTACTGTCTTATGTATTGACAATATTTTGGATTGTTGGCATTACGAATGCATTCAATCTATTAGACAATATGGATGGTCTAGCTGCTGGTACAGCAGCAATCTGCTCGTCAATGATATTTGTTACTTCCTTGATGTTAAATAAGGATGGCATAGGTGTTATTGCCCTTATACTTGCAGCCAGTGCTTTGGGTTTCTTGCCCTATAATTTTAATCCAGCCAAAATTTATATGGGCGATTCAGGGAGTATGTTTTTCGGCTTTAGTTTAGCTGTTATTTCATTAATAGGTTCTAGCCAGCATGTTTCTAGCGTTATAGTTACTTTAGCTGTTCCTTTTTTAATCCTTGCAGTGCCGATATTTGATACATTATTTGTTATTATCTTGAGAAATGTTAGAGGTAAGGCTTTTTGGGAGGGAGGCAGAGATCATACCTCTCATCATTTAGTTTCTTTAGGTTTATCTGAAAGGAAGACCGTCATTCTTTTATATTGTTTAAGCATTCTATTCGGTACCATTGCTTTATTGTATACAAAGATTAATCTAGGTATTGTTTCTATTTTTGCGATCTTGACAGTTATAGTTATACTTTTCTTCGGGATATTTCTTGCTGATGTAAAAACCTACAGGAAAGAGGAAGATTTAGAGAGGGCGCGTAAGCAAAAACAGAGGGGCAATAACGTCGTTTTAAACACTGTGTTGCTGTATAAGCGAAATGCCTTAGAGGTTATTGTCGATTTAGTTTTAATTTGTGTAGCGTATTATTCTGCCTATCTATTGAAATATGACGGTAATATTCCCAATCCAGTTTTTACTATTATAAGTAGAAGCCTGCCATTGATTGTTACTATAAAATTAACTAGCTTTTTTGTTTTTGGTTTATATACAAGGGTTTGGCCTTATATAAGTATCCATGATGCAATTTCCGTATTTAAGGCAGTTAGCTTAAGTTCTTTGCTGAGCATAGTTTCTGTGACCTTTTTGTTTAGATTTGTTGATTATTCACGCGCTGTGTTTATTTTAGATTTACTTATTTTACTCTTTCTTGTTATAGGAATCAGAGTAGTCACGCCAATCTTAAGTGAATATTTCTTTGCCTCTCGCCGTAAGGAGAAAAAGATACTTATTTTTGGGGCAGGTAATACGGGTGAGATGTTATTGAGGGAGATTAAAAGGAATAATTTATTAAATTATAATCCAATAGGTTTTATAGATGATAATAAGGTAAAGGTCGGCAAGAAAATTCACGGCATCAAGGTTCTAGGAACGAGACAGGTCTTGGGGAAAGTTATAAAAATGAAAGGCATTGGTGAAATTTTTCTTGCTATACCGTCGCTTCCTGAAAGCGATTTGAAAGAAATTACCACCATCTGTAGCATAAATGGCTGTCGTTTACGAAAAATGGGCGGCATGCTGGATTTCAGTGAGAATTATGAGATTAAATAGAGAATATTCAATTTTAGTTTGCGATATTGTAATGGAGTATGCTTTATATGGCTTGATTTTTTTCTTGCCCATATCCAAGGCATTCATAGAAATCTTTGCCAGCTTAGCCATACTTGCCTTTATTGTTAAAAAGATCATTTCCAAAAGTTTTGTTGTACATACTCCACTAAATAAATTCATCTTTGTTTATCTAGCCGTATGTATTCTTTCTATCATTTTTAGTACAAACGTCCAAATAAGTGCGAGGGCTTTTTTCTTTAAGCTGCTTGAAAATGTTTTGATATTTTTTATAGTTGCTGAGACTATAAATAGTAAGAAAAAGATGAATATTATCTTGATAGTCTTGATGTTTTCGGCTGCCTTGATTTGCGCCGATGGCATATTTCAATTTTTTACACACATTGATTTCTTGCGTCATCGCCCATGGCCATACGGAGCCAAGCCTTTTACTTTACATATTAAGGGACCTTTTGCGAGTTCAAATGATTTTGCTGCATATTTGGCGCCTCTAGCTATTCTTTCTTTGAGCTTATTCTTTCACAGATTCAAAAAATTGTCAGCTAGAATATTCTCAAAATTTTTTCCAATACTTTTATTAATCTGTTTATTTATGTCGTTGTCAAGAGGCGCATGGGTTGGTTTATTCATGGGAGTATTCTTCCTTGGGTTTTTTGTTAATAAAAAATCATTTCTTAAATTTATATTATCTATGCTAATCGCTTTTATTTTGCTTTGGCAATTTTTACCTCAAGACAAGTGGAACGAGATAAATAGATTTAACCTTGCAGGGCCAGGTGGTCGGGATCGCAGAATTTTAAGTAAGATAAGCTTGGAGATGTTTAGCGGCAGGCCAATGTTTGGTCTAGGTTTAGGTACGTATATGTATAATTTTGAAAGATTCAACTATGATAAGAAGGCCTATCGTTGGGGTGCAAGCTATGCGCACAACTGCTATTTACAGATGGCAGCCGAGACTGGTTTATTTGGCCTTTTCTCATTCTTATTACTTTTGATAATTTTATTTTATAAATCAATTAAACGCTTGAAGAAAATTGAATTGGGTTTTGGTAGAAGTTTAAGCGTTGGGCTCCTTGCTGCTTTGTTTACTTATTTGATTCATAGTATTTTTGATACTAATTTATATAATTTAGACATAGGCATGCTATTTTGGTATCTTTTGGGTCTAAGTCAGGCCAATATAAATTATCAGATAAAAATTAACGATAAGATCTAAGAGGGGTTTAATTATGAAGATTCTTGTTACAGGCGGTGCTGGTTTTGTTGGTTCGCATTTGGTTGATAGGTTAGTACGGGAAGGGCATAAGGTAATAGTCTTTGATAATCTTGATGAGCAGGTGCATCAAGGCAAGAAGCTCGATTATCTTAATCCTAAAGCCGAATATATTATAGGTGACGTAAGGGATAGAGATGCCTTTAGAAAGGTATTAGTTGGTTCTGATATTGTATTTCACGAAGCAGCTGTAGTTGGCGTGGGCCAATCTATGTATAAAATTTCCCATTATATAGATTCCAATACTTTAGGCACAGCCAATCTTTTAGATATTTTAGTCAATGAGAAGAATAACGTAAGAAAACTTATCATCGCTAGTTCAATGAGTATTTACGGTGAAGGTGCCTATAGTTGTAATAAATGCGGAGATTTTATCCCTGATTTAAGAAGCGAGGCACAGCTTGCCAAAGGCGATTGGCAAATGCATTGCTTACAATGCAACGAGATCGCAAAGCCAATACCAACAAAAGAAGGCAAGCTACTTTTATCTACATCTATTTACGCCTTCTCTAAACTACACCAGGAGCAGCTAAGTTTACTTATCGGGAAGACATACAAAATACCTACAGTAGCCTTAAGGTATTTTAATATCTATGGTCCGAGGCAGGCTCTTTCAAATCCATATACCGGTGTATGTGCAATATTTTCAGCACGCATAAAGAATAGCAACCGGCCAATTATCTATGAAGACGGTCTACAATCAAGGGATTTTATCCATGTGAATGACATCGTTGATGCTAATATCCTGGCAATGACTAATTCAAATGCTGATTATAAATCTTTTAATGTTGGCAGCGGTAAGCCAACTTCTATTCTTGATATCGCTAAGATCCTTATCAGACTTCACGATAAAAATATGGAGCCAGATGTTGTTAATAAATATAGAAAGGGCGATATCAGACATTGTTTTGCCGATATCTCTGCAATAGGGGCTTTAGGGTTTTCTCCTAACGTAAGTTTCGAGCAGGGGATGCGTGATTTAGTAGAGTGGTCAAAGACAGTTTCTGCTGAGGATAGAATTGAGATTGCAACCAGAGAATTAGAAGAGAAGGGTCTGACTTCGACATAATTTTTAAAAGGAAAGAGTTAGGTTAATGTATATATTAGGGATCTCAGCTTTTTATCATGATAGTGCTGCTTGCTTAATTAAGGATGGAGAAATTTTAGCAGCGGCTCAAGAAGAACGCTTTACCAGAAAGAAGCATGATTTTAGTTTTCCGACTAATTCAATAAATTATTGTCTTTCTGAAGCGAATATTCAACCTAGGGATTTAGACTATGTTGGTTTTTATGATAAACCGTTTCTTAAGTTTGAGCGCATTTTAGAGACTACTCTTACTTTTGCTCCAAGTGGTATAAGACAGTTTTTACAAGCCATGCCCTTGTGGATAAGAGAGAAACTTTGGACAAAGGACTCTATTTACAAGAATCTTCTTGGTTTTAATGCTGAGATTATTTTTAGCCAACATCATGAGGCGCATGCAGCGAGCGCATTTTATCCTTCGCCATTTAAGGAGGCAGCATTTTTGACAATGGATGGTGTTGGAGAGTGGGATACAGCAAGTTTTGGCACAGGAAAAGATAATGATTTTAAGATTGAGCGCTCCTTAAGATTCCCGCATTCTCTCGGGTTGTTATATTCAGCATTTACCTATTATACTGGTTTTAGAGTCAATTCCGGTGAATACAAATTAATGGGCCTTGCTCCTTATGGTCAAGCAAAATACGTTAATCTAATTCTTAAAGAATTGATTGATTTGAAGCAGGATGGTTCGTTTAGACTAAATATGAGATATTTTGGTTTTTGCAATGGTCTGCGCATGATTAATAGAAAATTTGAAAAGCTATTTGGTGGCCCTGCGAGAAAACCTGAGACACTAATTAGAGAGCGAGATATGGACCTAGCTCGTTCTATTCAGGCGGTTACAGAAGAAATTATGTTACGTATGGCTCGTCACGTTCATAAGGTAACCGGTAAAAGAAAGTTATGTTTGGCAGGAGGCGTAGCCTTAAATTGCGTGGGGAATGGCCGGATTTTGAGAGAAGGTCCATTTGAGGATATCTGGATTCAGCCAGCAAGCGGTGATGCTGGAGGAGCATTGGGAGTCGCCTTATTAATTTGGTATAAATTTCTAAATAAACCTAGAAATACTTCAGGCAAAGATTCTCAGAAGGCCTCTCTTTTAGGTACTCATTTCGATGATGACCACATAGAGAATTTTCTTAGAAAAAAAGATGTCTCTTATATTAAATTATCGCCAGATGAATTGGTCGATAAGGTTGCTCAGTTGATTGCGGATGAGAAGGTTATTGGTTGGTTTCAGAATAGGATGGAATTTGGCCCAAGGGCACTTGGTTCGCGAAGCATTTTAGGAGATGCAAGATCTCGAAAGATGCAGTCCAAAATGAATCTTAAGATAAAGTTCAGGGAATCTTTTAGGCCTTTTGCGCCAACTGTATTGAAAGAGAAGGCGGGAGAATATTTTGAAATTGATAGAGAAAGCCCCTACATGTTATTAACTGCTCCGGTAAAAAATGACCATAGGTATTCCTTAAAGGAAAATGAAAAGAAATTAAAGGGAATTGATAAATTGAGGGTAATCCGTTCTGATATTCCTGCTGTTACTCATGTTGACTACTCGGCAAGGATTCAGACTGTTAAGCACGAGGATAACCCGATCTATTACGATTTAATCAATGCTTTTTATAAAAAGACAGGTTGCCCTGTTGTTATTAATACTTCATTCAATGTGAGAGGTGAGCCGATTGTATGTAGTCCACAAGATGCATTCAATTGCTTTTTGAGAACTGATATGGATTATCTAGTTATGGGTTCGTTTTTATTAGCTAAATCTGAACAGAAAACATCATCTCGCAAGATTAAGCCTCTTAAGTATGCGGAATTAGATTAAATGAAGCAAGACACTAAAGACTTAAAACTATTTGGTTTGGCTTTAACAGTTGCAACTTCGGTTATTTGTATAAGATTATTTCTCAAGAATAATATCGTTGGTTATTATTTAATTCTAGCGATTTCAGCAACTTTATTCACTCTGGCAATATTAAGGACTGCTTGGTTAGAACCACTATCCAAAGTATTCAAGGGTTCATTCCATTTCATAATGAGCATATTGACAATCACTGTATTAACCTTTCTCTATTATTTGGTAATTACTCCAATAGGATTATTCTCACGTTTTCTAGGAAAAGACTTCCTACAACTTAAAAAGTCTAGGCAATCTAGTTACTGGGTTAAGCCAGAGCAAATTAGTAATAGGGAAGATTATCTTAGGCAATTTTAGAGAGTTTCATTAACAAGCGATAATAATATGAGTAATTCTAATATAGCCAAGGCTTTTTTAAATATCTATGATTTTTTCTTAAATCTATATTCTATTTTTTTTGTTAGCTTAATTTTTACCGATTACTCATTCGTTCTATTAAAATTTCATAATAAATTTAGTCTTCCTTTTGAAGATATTTCTAATATATCCGTTCAGACGATAATACTTATATTCTTGTTGGCAGTAAGATACCTTATACATAAAGACTCCTTCCTTGAGATTAAATTTATAAAGGCTATCAAAAATATTACCAAATTAAATGATAAGGTAATTTTAGTTTCAATTTTTAGTGCCTTCCTTATTATATTTCTGTCTATGGGCATCGCAAGACACACGGCTCTATCATCTGGTATGGATCTGACAGTGACCGATCAGGCAATTTACAATACTACAAAAGGAGATACTTTATTTTCATCATTAGATGGAAATATAAACCATTTAGGTGCACATTTTGAGCCTATTCTATTTTTAATCGTGCCGCTATATATGCTTTGGCCAAATGTAACTGTTTTGATATTTTTAAAATCTCTCTTTCTGGGCTTGGCAATATTTCCACTTTATTTAATTGCTAAGAATAGATTAGGTAGTCGAAGCTTGATATTTGCTTTCATTTTCGCATATTTTTTCTCTCGCTCAGTAAGAGGAATCGGTTTCTTGGATTTTCACACAGAAGCATTTTTAGTCCCTTTAGCATTTTTAAGCTTCTATCTTTTAATTAAAAATCGAATAAGTTTATTTATTCTGTCTCTTTTTTTTATGTTATTGTGCAAGGAAAATGTTGCCTTTATAATTATTGGTTTTGGAATTTTCATTGTCTTAGTTAAAAGGCAATATAAGTTAGGACTATTTTTATTTGTTTTAGGTATCAGTGCCTGGGTTTTATTAACAAGGTATATAATTCCTCATTTTGCAAATTCGCAAGATTATCCATATTTAACATGGTTACCATTTGGTAAGACTTATTTAGAGAATCTGAGTGCTGTTATAAAAAATCCGCACCTTTTAATAGAGCTCTTTTTGAGCAAAGAGAAGATTGTTTATTATCTTAAGCTATTTGGCCCCTTGGGATTCTTATCATTTTTAAGTCCTGGTTCTCTTCTTTTAGTTATTGTTCCTTTATTGACACATATTGCGGGAAGCCTTAGGCATACAGGGATGCAAACAATTAGCTCACATTATCCAGCACACACCATGCCGTTTATTTTTATTTCAGCGATATATGGTGTTGGTTGGCTGGTTGATCATTTATCGAAAGTCAAAAACTCTGGGAGTAGAAGAAAAAGTATTGCTTTCTGGCTTTCGATATTTATTATAACAGTCTCTTTATTATTCTTCGGAAAGAGTGACGGACATAAATTTGCAAAGTTTATTAGAGGCGCTGAAGAAATTCGTGCACAAGAGAAAATTTCGTATTTAAAACTTATTCCCAAAGATGCGTCAGTGTATACTGTGCATAATTTAGGTCCACATCTTTCTCATCGCAAATATATATATCTATGGCAAAGTTTAGAAAGCACTAAATTTATCACCGAATATATAGTCTTGGATAGGGAATTATTAGGATTAGATGAACATGATTTTTTTGCTATCTCGCAAGCCCTTAATAAAAAAGGCTATGAAAAAACTTTCTTTGATAGGTTCAATTCTTTCCATATATACTTTAATTCTAAAATCGAGAAATCGTTATTGGAGAAACAACCTAAGAAGATTATTTTTTTTGATGCAGGTTAAGCTAACAGATAAAAAGGGGAGGACAGTAATGGGAAAACTTTCTATCTTGAAAGAATTATGGCAGTTTATGCGCATCAGGAAAAGATATTGGCTTTTGCCGATAGTAATTGTACTCTTGTTATTTTCACTTTTAATTATTTTTACTGAATCGTCTGCAGTAGCGCCTTTTATTTATACCTTATTTTAAAAACATATGTTAAAGTTAAAATCCGAGAGAATAAGTTTTATCATTGTTTCGATTTTCCTTATATTTTTTGCTTTGGAGATATTCTTTGGGATTGTATTTTTCTTAAAAGACGCAAGGCATCAAATATTGTATCTTGAAGGAACAATAGATTATCCTTACCTTTATTATTCTTTTAAGAGCGATAAAAGTAACTTTATTAATGACGACGGATTATATAGCAAGAGTACAAGAATGAAGGACCCGCAAGATTACAGAATTATTTTAGCTGGCGGAAGTACGGCTCGCTCCAGCGCTGCTCCATATAAGGAAACGATTGCTTCTTATTTGCAAAAAGAGCTTAATAAAAGATTTAAAACTGAAAGAATAGAAGTAATTAATGCAGGAATATCAGGCTATGTTTTAGAGCAGGAATTTATTTTTATACAACTTCTGCTCCAACACTATAATCCAGATATGATTATAGGTTTAGACGGGTTTAATGATTTAGTGAGTTTTAAATTAAACAAGTATATCAAATGTGTCTCTCTTCCTCATAATTGGAGAGACATAAAAGTGATTCAAAGAGGTAAGGCAGAGAGGAAGTTTTACTTTCGCCTTAAAGTATTGTTTAGAAATTTAGTCAGGGCATATGAATTCGCCAAGACTGTTGCAAAGGGTGAAAGCTCTTATGATTATAGCAGTGTAACAGATAAAAGAATAGAAGAGGTCTCTGGGGCCTACGTTAGGATATTGGAGGATATACATGATTTCTCTGCCTCAAAGAATATAAGATTCTATACTTTTTTGCAGCCTGCAAAGTGGTATGTTCCCAATGGCTCACCTGTAAGATTTGACGCAATACCTGAGTTAGCTAAACTGTATAGAAAATATGATGAGAAAGTAAAGGGCTTGCCCTATGGTTTTTCTTTAACATCTATATTTGAAAATAACCTAGATCTTTACACAGACGATTGTCATGTTATCCCTGCAGCTAATTCCGTCTTTGCTAAAGCCATGGCTGATTTCCTAGAGAATAAACTAGTCAAAGATGCTAAATTTAAACACCTTATTCTTAATAATAGATAATTTATTATTATAAGAGCCTAGGTTACGAGTAGGAAAAAGGTAAAAAGAAGGGAGATTAATAATACTATATTATTAAAACACAACGACGATATTATACATCTAATGATGAAATAAAATCTCTCGCATTTACGCATTAATTATATAAATGCATTTCCAATAGGATCAATTCTTATCCAAGAAAAAGAATAAGAATGTTAATAAAAAAAATTTACGAATTAATACCTTTTAAAAAGCAAATATACTCATTTATTAAATTATTTTGGATACCTCCTGAGACTATATTCAAACATTTGTATTTCAAAAGTAAAATTAGAGTTAAAATTAATAAAACATCTTTTTTTATGCAGCATTACGGATACGCGATAGAAAATCAAGTATTTTGGAAGGGATTAGAAGGCTATGAGAAAACTTCAATGGATATCTGGATCAAATCTTGCAAAAAATCGAAAGTGATACTCGATATTGGAGCAAATACCGGTATTTATTCATTAGTTGCAAAAACTATAAATCCTTTAGCAGAAGTTTATGCCTTTGAGCCTATTCCTAGAATATTCCAAAAGTTGCAATATAACTGTCAACTTAATAACTACAATATATATTGTCAGCCTTACGCTCTTTCTAATTCAAACGGAAAAGCAGTCATTTCTAATACATCGGCAGAAAACAGTTATCCAGCAACATTAAGTAAAAATTTAGATTATTCTAATAGTAAAATTGTAAAGACTACGATTCCGACACAAACGCTTAATAGATTTATAGAAGAAAAGCAATTAACTCGTATTGATTTAATAAAAATTGATACTGAAAGCCATGAATTAGAAATATTAAAAGGATTTAAAAATCTAAATGAGTTTAGGCCTATTTTACTTATTGAGATTTTTTATAAGGATATTGCTCAAAATATAAAAAACTTATTAAAGAATTATATCTACCTCAATGCTGATAGTTATAATTATATTTTTATTCCAAAGGAGAAAGCACAAAATTTATTACCGAATATATAGTATTGGATAGGAAATTGTTGGGATTAGAAGAGTGTGATTTTTTAACAATTTCGGGAGGACTAAAGAGAAGGGATATAGAAAGACCTTCTCAAATAATAATTATTATTTTTTCTATATACTTTAATTCTAAAATTGATAGGTCCTCAGCAATATTTAAGGCTTAAAACATTTTCTAGAAATAAATTTAAGGGAAGATAAATGTTTGAAAAAAGCACAAGAGTATTACTAATAAATCCTCCTGAGAGTTCTCCGGGAAGGTCTACCTCTGCCCCCTTGGGCTTGATGTATATAGCCGCTGTATTGCGCCAAAATAATATCCCGGTGCAAATACTGGATGCTTTTTTGGACGGCTGGGATTCAATTTTAAGAAAGATTAGAGAATATCGACCGGATATTGTCGGAATAGCCTGTCCTACTTATGCGCGTATCCAGGCCATTAAAGTCGCGAAAATTGTTAAAGAAAATTTCACGGATGTCATTGTTATATTAGGAGGACATCATCCAACCTTGATGGGGCAGCAATTACTAGATAATTATCCCTTTGTTGATATGGTTGGCATAGGTGAAGGTGAATATCTTATGCTGGATTTATGCCAAGGCAGGAGGCTGGAAGATATATTAGGATTGGGTTTTAAAAAGAATAATAAAATTATTATAAATGAACCACGACCTAATATTGAAGATCTCGATGTCTTACCAATGCCTGCCTGGAATCTTATTGAACCGAGAAGATATGGTACTCACAATAATTTTGTCTATGAGGGGGTAGATCTTTCTAAAGAAGCAGGCGCAGGAATTTTATTTTCTCGAGGATGTATAGGTAGATGTAATTTTTGTTCAAATCGCCTTATGTGGAAGAAATGGAGACACCGCTCTGCAAAAAAAGTAGTTGATGAAATTGAATTTCTAAATAGAACTTATAATATCCGATGCTTCCAGTTTAATGATGATTGTTTCTCTGTAGATAGAAAAGCAACAATTGAATTCTGCTCTGAAATAAGCAAGAGAAAATTAAGAATTCTGTTTAGGATTATTACCAGGGCAGACTGCGTGGATGAAATTATTATTAAATCCCTAAAAGAAGCTGGCTGTTATTTAGTTCAGCTTGGGATAGAAACAGCATCACCGAAATTATTAAAAATAATGCACAAGCCCATAAATCTAGAGGTTTCGGCTAAAGCAATTCAGCTCATAAATTCATTTAATATAAGGAGCGTTACCTTGCTTATTGCTGGTTCTCTTGGCGAGAACTGGCAGACTATCAATGAGACTATAGATTTCTTAAACCGTACTAATCCTACTGATGTAGAAGTGGCTAATGGAATAATGTTATTTCCCGGAACAGAACTATACAGTATTGCAAAGCAACAAGGCGCGATTGATGATAGTTTCTGGTTAACTGATTACACCTGGAAGATATATACAAAAGAAAATTCACGTTTAACACTTAATATTTTTACGGCAGCAATACAAAAGCGGAAAAAAATATCTAGGTTTTTCTTTCTAAATATGTTGCATTCTAATAAATTTATAATAAAGGAAATTGAATATTTTTTTAAAGATATTTTAGAAAAGAGCGGCATTAGAAGAATAAAAAAGAAAAAAAATAAGGCAAAAGTACGCCGTTAGAGCTATTGCTGCCCAAAGCTATATATACAATATTTTATTTTGAAAAATGACTAGGCTATTGATTAGCGTAATTATTATTACCTATAATAGATCTTTTGTCATAAAAAGAGCCATAGAAAGTGTTTTAAAACAGACTTATAAGGATTTAGAAATTATTTTAATCGACGATGCCTCTTCTGATAATACCCATGAAATAATAAGCTCTATTACTGATGATAGAGTAAAATTAGTGCGCCATGATAAAAATAAAGGAGTTGCCGTTTCAAGAAACACAGGTTTAAAAAATTCAAAGGGAGAATTTATTACTTTTTTGGATGATGATGATGAATGGCTACCCGAAAAACTCCAAACCCAGTTAGATCTGTTCAAAAAGTTAAATTCTGATGTTGGGTTGATATATACAAATGGATTTAGTGAGGATGAAGGGAGAATTTTTATCACCGAGAGAATCAATTCAAAAGTCATTTATGATCCAAGCAAGGATAAGTTTTTTCCATTAAGAGTTTTAATTACTCCTCCTTCAAGTTGGATGCTGCCGATGGAGGTAATAAAAAGAATCGGTTATTTTGATGAAGCTATGTATAACAATTGGGATGATGGCGATTATTTTGTAAGAATAGCAAGAAAGTATAAGATTTATTTTTTAAATAAAAATTTAGTAACATGGCATATTTTAAAGAGCCATGTTAACATGGTGACCCCAGAATTAATAAAAGGCAAAGAGGTGTTTCTGAAAAAGAATTTTGAGCTTCTAAAAAAAGATAAGGGATATCTTTTTAGATTTTACCGAACAATGGGCAAGGATTCCTTGAAGTTGGATAAAAAGAGAGCACGTTACTATTTATTGAAGGCATTATGCTTGCGAACATTTGACCTTTCAGTTATTAGCAAAATTGCAAGGACATTTGGATAGAAGTCTAGAAGCAAAGTTAATGAAAATTAATAATTAATTAAAGGGACTTAGGAATGTTTATTTTACTTTTAATGAACTTAATTGTAGGAACAACCGCGTTTTTATCTCTTAAGTATTTTTTCTTTTTTAAAGAAAAATGCGACTACATCATAACTTTTTTTATACTTTTTTTTACGCAAATTGTTCTAAGCCAGCAATTATTAGGCATAGCAAATGTACTTTACTTAGCTAATGTCATTCTTTTAAATTTAGGTATTCTATTTACTGTTTTTATCATAATTAAAGTTAAAAACATTAAACCAAGAAATAATTTAGGATTTAAATTTACATTTGTCATAGATAATCTAACCTTTAATAAGATAGTACTTTTCTCTTTAGCGGTTATTTTAGGTTTTGGTTTAGTTAAGATTGCAATTAATTTAGTCAATCCTCCTTTTGGTTGGGATAGCCTTAATTATCATTTTAGTTTTCCGGTAGAGTGGCTAAAACAGGCAAATTTAGCCAATCCTATAAGTATTTCTGGTGATCCAGCAGTATCTTATTATCCTATAAACGGTAGTCTATTTTTCTTATGGTTTATATTTCCACTCAAAAATGTATTCTTAGCCGACCTAAGCCAGGTTCCTTTTTTTATTATCTCATTTCTGGCGGTTTATTCTCTAGCCAAAAAATTAGATTTATCAAAAGAATATGCCTTTTTTTCTGCCTCACTTTTTATCTTGATTCCCAATTATTTCAAGCAGCTAGAGATTGCCTATATAGATGTTATGGTTGCTTGCATGTTTTTAGCTACGCTTAATTACATATTCTTATTATACAAAGATAGCTCTTGGAAAAATATCATCCTGTTTAGTCTTAGTCTGGGGTTGATGGTGGGGATTAAGAGTACGGCAATTACTTTTACCTTGCTACTATTTATACCATTTCTATATTTTTGTTTTAGTAATTTTGAGCTTAAAAAAGCATTTGTATTAATTTGTCTAAGCGTTTTTCTGATAATACTTATAGGTGGATTTGGTTATATTAGGAATATTATTCAGACCGGCAATCCTTTATACCCCTTAAATCTTAAATTATTCGGGCGGACAATTCTTAAAGGAGTTGTTGATAATGCAATTTATCGTACGGCCACTCGGCCAGGAGATTTTAGTTTAGTAAAGATGCTATTTTCAGAAGGCCTTGGCGCACAGACCCTATTGTTTGTAATGCCGGCTATTTTTTTAGGATTACCTACAGCCTTAAGAAAAAGAAAAAAGGATTTGGATTTCAATCTTATTTACTTTATGATTTTACCGCTCCTTTTATTTTTATGCCTTCGTATCTTAATACCCTTGCCAAATTTACGCTACATTTATGCCTTATTTGCAATAGCTCTTATAATCGCTTTTTATACGATTAAGAACTTAAAATTGCCAAAACCATTATTACCAATTTTGATAGTAATATGCTTATTAGCCTCTATTGCAGAATTGGCTAGCCACCTTGAATTAATTATGTCTCTTTTGCTTAGTTTGGTATTCTTTGCTATATTGCTTATCATAAAGAGACTTAAAAGGATTAAGATAACCTTTAAAACAATTATTTGTCTTTTTCTGACGTTAGGTTTGTTATTTGTCTTTTTAGAAAAGGACTATATCAAAAATGAACACCAGCGTTATGTAAAAATGGTAGACTATTCTGGTTTTTGGCCAGATGCAACCCATGCCTGGGCCTGGCTTAACCAAGAAACTAGCGGCAATAATATTGCCTATATAGGAAGGCCGGTTCCTTTTCCTTTATATGGAAGTTATTTTAAGAATAATGTTTATTATGTATCAGTAAATGAAGTTGAGCCAGCCATGTTACATTATTTTCTAAATTCCAAATATATCTGGGGGCATACTGATGAAGGCACATTTAGGAATTTTGATGCACCGGGTAATTATAGAGGAGGAGCTAATTATAACATTTGGCTTAAGAATTTGTTGGCGCATGGCACTGATTATCTGTTTATTTATTCTGAACTTCTTACAGATAAAATCCAGTTTCCTATAGAAGAAAAATGGGCGAGTAATCATCCTGAGGAATTTTCCTTAGCATTCATTAATGATACTATTCGTATATATAAAATAATAAAGTGAAAATATCTGTTATTATTCCAGCTCATAACGAGGCAGCTTCTATTTCTGATACCATTGAGCAGTTAGAATCTATCCTGAAGTTAGAGCATGAGCTGTTAGTAGTTAATGATCATTCCACAGATGATACTATTAATGTGGTTCAGGAGCAGTCTAGAAAATTTCCTAATGTTAGATTAATACACAATCATAACCGGGCTGGATTTGCCAATGCACTGCGGACAGGATTTAATGCCGCAAGCGGTGAATTAATTGTTCCGGTAATGGCCGATCTTTGCGATGATCCTCAGACAATAATTAAGATGTACGAAAGGATAGAACAAGGCTATGATATTGTCTGCGGTTCTCGTTATATGCAGGGAGGCAGGAAAGTCGGCGGACCAAAATTAAAGACATTTTTCTCGAGGTTTGTAGGATTAAGCTTATATTTGTTAATTAAAGTATCTACGCATGATATTGCTAATTCATTTAAGATGTATAGACGTGATGTTTTAAAATCTTTTGAGTTGAAGGCGAGCGGTTTCGAGATTTCAGTAGAGATACCGCTCAAGGCATATTTTGCCGGTTTTCGGATTAGCGAAATTCCTACCACTTGGATAGATAGAAAAAAAGGAAAATCTAAATTCCTGGTGGCAGAGCAGGGTTTAGTTTATTTAAAACTATATCTTTGGGCTCTAATAAAAGGACTAAAAACATGTCTTTTAAAGAAAAAATAATCTCAAGCTCTGTTAGGCTATTATATTGGTTAATTATTATTCTGCCATTTGTCGGAAGTTTTTCATCAGCTGCAGTAAATATAGTTGTTGGCTGTTTAGTATTTACTTATATCTTTAAAAAAATCCTATCAAAAGATTATCGGTTGGTAAAGACAGTAATTAGCATTCCGTTTTTATTTTTAATATTAATCTCTGTACTTTCTATAAAAAATAGTACTGATTTATCCGTAAGCATCCATGGCTTACTTAAATTGTTAAAATATGGATTATTGTTTCTGATTATTTGTGAAAGTGTTGTCGATGTCAAACACATTAGAAAAATTATAACTTCTTCTGCTCTTGGGCTTCTTTTTGCCTCTCTGGATGCTATTTATCAATTGCATTTTGGCAAGGATTTTTTTAGAGGATTTCCGTTAGAGTTTACTATTGTTTTGCCGCGAGTAAGGGCGGCCTTTCCACATCCCAATGTTTTTGCTATCTATTTAATTTTGTTGCTACCCCTCACTATTTCTGTTGGGCTTTACTTTTTTAAAAACAGAAAGCGATTATTTTTTACAATAGTCTCAATTCTTTCGTTTTTCTCTCTTGTATTTACCTTTTCGCGTGGTGGAATGATAGGTTTTATTGTTGCAGTTATCTTTATTGCTATTTTACAGAAAGACAAGGCCTTGTTAATATTGTTTGTTTTAGCATTGTTTATTGCTCCTTTGATGCTACCGGCAGGTATTAAGGATTGGGCCAAGAATAGGAGTTCGACATGGGAGGTCTTACTAAATGCAGAAAGGATATACATCTATAAGAGTTCATTAAATATGATAAAAGATCACCCTTTTATCGGAGTCGGGGTTAATACCTTTTGCCTTAACTACGGGAAATATAAGTCCGTTCAGTCATATGGCAGGACGCAAGAAGATAAGTATTATGCCCATAATAATTTCCTTCATATGGCAGGAGAAATTGGACTTAGCGGTTTAGGTATTTTCTTTTGGTTATTATTTGCCTTATTTAAAAAAGCAACAACGATATATAATTCTTTAATGAAAGGGCATTTTTTAAAGATTTGTCTTCTAGGCCTAAGTGCCGGTATAATTGCCTTTTTAATTAATGGCTTAACCGAAAGTAGCCTTTATTATTCCAAGGTAGCGACATTATTTTGGTTTCAAACAGGATTGTTGATGGGGATATTTAAAGTTAGCGAAAAATCCTTAAAGGAAGGTGAAAGATATGAAAAAGACAGATAAGATAAAGGTAGTAATTTTATGTGGTGGTAGAGGTACGCGCTTAGGAAGTGAAACAGAATCTCGCCCTAAGCCTATGGTGGAGATTGGGGGTCGGCCCATTCTTTGGCACATTATGAAGATTTATTCAAGCTATGGCTTTAATGATTTCGTTCTTTGCTTAGGTTATAAAGGAGAAGGTATAAAGAATTACTTTTTAAATTACCAGGGGCTTAATTATGATTGTATTTTAAATTTAAAGAGTGGTGCTATTAGGACCCTTGAGCATCATCTTTTGGAGGATTGGAACGTTACCCTTATTGATACAGGGCAGGATGCTCAGACAGGGGCGCGGGTAAAGAAGATAGAGAGATTCATTGAGTCAGACAATTTTATGCTCACTTATGGAGATGCGGTTACCAATGTAGACATTGGGAAGCTGTTAGAGTTTCACTTAAGACATAAGAAGATCGGGACGGTCACAGGAGTCTTTCCAGTTGCTCGTTATCAATTCGGAGAATTATTTATTAAGAAGAACCGGGTAGATATCTTTCATGAAAAGCCAATAAAGGTTCGCAAAAATGCATTAATTAATGGCGGCTTTTTTGTATTTAACAGAAAGTTTTTTAAATTACTAAAAGAGGATGACAATTGCATACTAGAGCAGGAACCTTTAGAAAGATTGGCAAAAACTGGCCAACTTAACGTTTATAAACATGATGGATTCTGGCAGTGTATGGATGTTGCACGCGATGCCGAATTACTTAATAGACTATGGCGGGGAAAAGCGCCCTGGAAGATTTGGAAGGATTAACCTAAGCAGTTAAAAACAACAGTATAAATTATGGGACTGTCAAAAAAGAGGATACTAGTTACAGGCGCAACAGGTTTTGTGGGAGCAAATCTAATTCGGTCCTTAATCCAAAGTCGTTGCGAAATAGGAATTTTTTCCCGTACGACTTCTGACTTCTGGAGAATTCAGGATATTAAAAAAAAGTTGAAGAATTTCAGTCTTGACTTACGAGAAGATGATAAGGTTAAGAAAGCATTGAAGGATTTTAAGCCACATATTATTTTTCATTTAGGCTGCTTTGGAGGTTATACTCATCAGAGAGACGCTGATAAAATGGTAAGTACAAATATTACTGGAAGCTTTAATCTAATAAAGTCAGTCAACCCTCTTTCTTTAGAGCTTTTTGTAAATGTAGGAAGTTCTTCTGAATATGGCCCCAAGAAGAATCCGATGCACGAAGATGACAGGCTTGCGCCAGTTAGCGTTTATGGAGCCTCTAAGGCAGCCTCTAGTCTGATTGCCAATGCCTTTTCCAGCACCTTTAATATACCGATAGTTAACGTGAGATTGTTCTCGCCCTTTGGATATTTTGAAGATGCCCATCGCTTTATACCATCTTTTATAATATCTGCTTTAAGAAGGAGAGCGATAAAGTTAACCCCCGGCAGACAGAGAAGAGATTTTTTATTTATATCTGAAGTAATAAATGCCTTTTTAAAGATTATCGATTATAGACAAGATGTTATTGGTCAAACTATTAATATAGCTAGTGGTAAGGACTATAGCTTGCGTCAAGTAGCGAGGATTATACTAAGGGAATTAGGCAACCCTATTAAGCCAGGCTGGGGAGTTTTAGCCTATAGAGAAAATGAGCAATTTTGCTGGCGGGCAGATATAAGAAAGGCAAGAGCGCTTCTTGGCTGGCAGCCAGAAGTAAGCCTAAATGATGGACTTGGCAAGACAGTAGAATGGTTTAGGCAAAACCTAGGGAGATTTAAACATTATGAGTGAGGATAGACGATCCTGGTCAGGTAAAAAAATTTTAATAACTGGCTTTTCTGGCTTTTTAGGCAGCCATCTTACCCTAGCGCTCTTAAAAAGCGGTGCCAGAGTTATCGGCATTGACAAAAGAGTAGAAAGAAAGAATTCAATTCTTAAAGGTAAACATCTTAAACTTTATTCGGTTTGTGCTAATATTAGAAATTTTAGGCTAGTCTCAGATATTATCACTAAACATAAGCCTGATTTTATTTTCCATTTAGCTGCTCAGGCTATTGTTGGTAAAGCAAACAAGATACCCTTAGCTACTTTTAAGGATAATATTACTGGAACTTGGAATATACTAGAAGTAGCAAAAAGGTGTAAGATTAAGAATATAATTGTTTCTTCAAGTGATAAAGCATATGGCGTGCATAGTAAGCTACCCTATGAAGAAAAGAGTCGACTTTGCGGTATCTATCCTTATGATGTATCTAAGAGTTGTGCAGATTTAATTTCTCATTCTTATTTTAAAAGTTTCCAACTTCCGGTATGCGTTACTCGTTGCGGTAATATTTATGGCCCAGGTGATCTGCACTTTGAACGGATTGTGCCGGATACTATTATCTCGGCGATTCGAGGAAGGACTCTTTTGATTAGAAGCGATGGTAAGTTTACGCGTGATTATATTTTCGTTGAGGATATTGTATCTGGTTATTTGAAGTTAGCCCAAATTATGACTAGAGGAAGACTCCATGGTCAAGCCTTTAACTTTAGTAATGAAAGACCCCTAAGCGTTTTAGAGCTAGTAAGAAAAATCTATAGACTAATTGGTAAAAGGCCAAAATATAGGATACTTAATCAGGCAAGCTGTGAAATTAAGAAACAATATCTTTGTGCGCAAAAGGCAAAGAAAGTCTTAAGCTGGAGGCCAAAAGAGAGCTTGGATTCAGGCCTAAGAAAGACTATTGCTTGGTATGAGGAATATCTAAAAAATGAGTAAAGAAAAAGATAGAGCTAATTTTTCGAAATTAGTTAAAGCCTACTACAGGAAACATCTTAAGCCTGATAAGTTTATTCCTGGTAAAACCAAGATACATTATGCGGGTAGGGTATTTGATACTCAAGAATTGACTTCTATGGTTTACGCTGTTCTTGACTCTTGGATTACTTTAGGTGCTTATGGAAAAGAATTAGAGGAAAAATTAAGAAATTATATGAATGCCAAGAATTGTATATTAGCTAATTCAGGATCTTCAGCAAATCTTTTGAGTACTTCAGCCTTAAAATCTCAAAAATTGTCCAGACCGCTTAAAGAAGGTGATGAGGTTATTACTCCGGCGCTTACTTTTCCTACTACCTTTGCACCCATTGTCCAGGCTGGTTTTAAACCTATTTTGGTTGATTGTAATATTTCAACACTAAATATCGATGAGCAAAAGATTCAGCAGGCAATATCAAAAAAGACGAGAGCAATGGTTATCCCTCATACATTGGGTAACCCTTGCAATATGGAACTTATTAGTAAAATTTGCAAAAAACATAGGCTTTATTTAATTGAAGATGTCTGTGATAGTTTAGGAGCTAAATTTGATAGAAAAAGACTTGGCAGCTTTGGCCACATGGGGACATTAAGCTTTTATCCAGCTCATCATATTACCATGGGAGAGGGTGGAGCTGTGATTATTAATGATGAAAGTTTTTCTAAAGCTGTCCTGTCTTTGCGAGATTGGGGCAGGGATTGTTTCTGCAAAGGCGATTCTTCCCTAGCTGGCGATTGTGGCAGACGTTTTGATTACAGAATTAAACTCAGTGATAGAAGCATTTCTTATGATCACCGTTATATCTATAGCCATATCGGTTATAATCTTAAGCCAACAGATATTCAAGCAGCATTAGGATTAGCTCAGTTTAATAAGCTTAATGACTTTATAAGGATGAGGAATAGAAATTTCAGGCGCCTTTTTGATGGCCTTAAAGTATTTGAGGATAAATTTATTTTGTCCACTTGGCATAAAAAATCTCAACCCAGCTGGTTTGCTTTTCCTATTACCTTAAAGTCTAATTGTGGTTTTTCGCGCCAGGAACTTTTAAGATTTCTTGAAAACAATTGCATAGAAACAAGGTTGATATTTGCCGGCAATATTATTCGTCAGCCCGCGTATTCTAAGTGTAATTTTAGAATCTCTGGGAATCTAAAGAATTCTGATATTGTTATGGAGAAATCATTCTTTATTGGTGTTTACCCTGGTTTAAATAAGCAAAAAATAGATTATATTATCTCTGTATTTAGAAAATTTTTCAAAAATAAAAGAAAATAATATGCTTTTGACAATAGTTATTACTGTATTTAATGAGAAGGATACGATATTAGAAGCGATACGAGAGGTAAAGGATATAAGGCTTGAGAAAGAGATTATTGTAGTAGATAACTGCTCCACAGATGGAACAAAACAGCTTTTAGAGAACCTCAAGGATCCTTCAATTGAAGTCGTATTCCAGCCAGAAAATTTAGGTTATGGTTGCTCGGTTAAGACAGGGGCAAGATTGGCTAAAGGAAAATATCTCTTTGTTCAAAATTCAGATTTAGAATATGATCCTAGTTGTGTTTATCAGATGGTGGAGCTTGCAGAAAAACATGGGTTGGATGCAGTATTTGGTTCTCGTCTGGCAGAAAGGAAGGATGATTCTTTCTTTGAAATAATAAAGGAACGCCCATATTACTTAGCTACGTTATTAAGTACATTTTTAATAAATGTTTTTTATGGAAGAAAATTTACTGATGTAATAGGCAATAGATTTTATCGTAGGCAGGTTTTTGATGAGGTTGCTGTAAAGTCGAATTTTATGGCTTTTGATTTTGAGTTAGTTAGCAGACTCTGCAGACAGGGCAGAAGGATTGAAGAAATACCTGTAAAATACTCACCCCGTACTTATAAACAGGGTAAGAAGATAAAATGGCATGACAGTTTTCCTGCATTGTTTGTTATGTTAAAGGTTAAACTTTTTGGATGAATTTATGAGAAAAGTTCCAAATCAAAAACTTATAAAGAGATTAAATCTAGTTGCTAAAGAGGTACGCCAAGACATAGTCAGGACTTCATTTTCATCAAAAAGTGCACATATTGCTGCATCTCTTTCAGCCGTTGATATACTAGTTGCTTTATATTTTGAAATCCTAAAGGTTAAAAGCAATGATTCACTATGGTCAGGACGCGACAGATTTATTCTAAGTAAAGGACATGGCTGTCTGGGTTTATATGCCACATTAACAAGAGCTGGTTTTTTAAGCCAAGCCCAATTAAAATCTTTTTGTAGAGATGGTGGTTGCTTAGGAGGACATCCTGAATTTGGCCGAATTCCTGGTCTGGAGGCCTCCACTGGTTCTCTAGGTCATGGTTTGTCTATTGGCGAAGGTATGGCATTGAGTTTTAAACATGGCAGGAAGAAGAATAAGGTTTTTGTACTTTTAGGTGATGGAGAATGTAACGAAGGTTCGATTTGGGAAGCTGCCATGTCTATTAGTCATTTTAAGCTAGATAATATCTGCGCCATAATTGATTATAATAAATTGCAAGCAACAGGCAGGACAGAGGCAATTATGGCTTTGGAGCCATTCAAGAAGAAATGGGAGGCTTTTGGATGGCAGTGTAAAGAAATAAACGGCCACCGCATGAATGAGATACTAGCTGCATTAAAAAGTATCCCATTTAAAAAGAATAAACCTTCTTTGATTATTGCCCATACCGTCAAGGGTAAAGGTATTTCTTTTATGGAAAATAAGTTAATCTGGCATTACCGTCCTCCAAATGAGAAAGAAATGATGCGGGCCTTAAAGGAATTGTCTAAGGGTTAGATATGAGAGATGCCTTTGTAAGAAGTTTATATAAGCAATTCAAGATAAACCCTTCTATCTATTTATTGGTTGCTGACTTAGGTATTTTTATTTTTGATGACTTTAAAAAATCATTTCCCAAAAGGTTTATTAATATAGGCGTTGCGGAAGCAAATATGATTGGCATGGCTTCTGGCCTTGCGCTTTGCGGAAAAATCCCTTTTGTTTATTCAATTGTCCCCTTTGTTACTGCTCGTTGTTTTGAGCAAATAAGAATTGATGCATGCTATCAAAATTTACCCGTTAAGATTATTGGAGTGGGAGGAGGATTTGCATATGCAAGCTTGGGGCCGACTCATCATGCTATTGAAGATATCTCCATAATGCGTTCCTTGCCCAACATGACTGTAATTTCTCCCGCAGATACTTATGAAACAGAAAAAGCAGTCGAAGCGATAGTAAAGATTAAAGGCCCTGTCTATTTACGCCTTGTAAAAAGCGGCGAACCAAAAGTCCATACCAAAAATTATGATTTTACTGTTGGTAAAGCAGTTAAGTTAAGAGACGGCAAAGATGTTACTATTATCTCTACGGGTGGACTCGTGTATAATTGCCTGAAGGCTTGTGAGATATTGGAGGAAGTAGGCATAAAGGCACGCCTGCTTAACTTCCATACCATAAAACCCATAGATAAAGAATCTATTTTTGATGCTGCAGCTAATACGAAGGCGATTATTACAGTAGAAGAGCATAGTATTATTGGTGGATTAGGGAGTGCAGTGGCTGAAGTTTTAGCAGAAAATTCTGATATTCACGTTCCTTTCCGCAGAGAAGGTATAAATGATACCTTTTGTAAAGAATTTGGTTCTCACAGCTACCTACAGCAGATTCATGGATTTTCTGTCTCTGATATAGTAAAAAAGGCAAAAAGATTTCTCGCATCGATATAACTTAAGATGGAAAAAATAACAGCAGTAATAATAGTAAAAAACGCAGAGAAGGAAGTAGAGAAATGCTTGCAATCTTTGAAAAATCTTGTTGATGATATTGTAATCGTAGATGATCTAAGTAGTGACAATACTGTAGAGATTTGCAAAAGATATGGCGCAAAAGTAATAACTCATGAGTCCAAGGGGAATTTTTGTAATCAACGAAATATCGGCTTAGAGAATGCCAGGGGTGATTGGATTTTACAGATGGACGCCGACGAAATAATCCCAAAGGAGTCAGTGCATAAGATTATAAAGGCCTTAGCGGATTCGAAAGATTTCGCTGCCTTTAAGCTTTTCCGGAAGAATTTCTTTTTGGGCTATGCCTTAAAGAGTGTTGGTACTGACAATTATATGATAAAGATTTTTAGAAAAGGGAAAGGTCATTACATAGGTAGCACCTTGCATGAGACGTTGAAAATAGATGGAGCAATAGGAGAGATCGAGGCAGAGATATATCATTATCCTTTTACTTCGATTAGGCAGGCCCTTGAGAAATCCAATCATTATTCAAGTAAAGAATCAGAGGAATTTCTAGAGGATAGGAATGAATTGGATTTCAGGGAAGTAAGATATCGTCTTGGCTGGAAGCCAATTAAATTATTTTGGAAACTTTATGTTAAGAAAAAAGGATACAAAGATGGTATGTATGGTTTTATCTGGTGCATATTAAATGTCATTTTTGCTATGAATAGGTGGCTTAAGATCTGGGAGAAAGCTCTCAATGAAGGCAAGCTAAAAAATTACCCTAAGCCCTGAGGAAATTCTATCTCTTTTTAAAATAAATAGTATGAACCTAGACAAGATCTCTAATATTCTTGCAATAAGGACAGATAGATTCGGAGAATTTATTTTGACCCTACCTGCAATACATGCTTTAAAAGAGAGTTTCCCAAATTCTTCAATAACCTTAATGGCCCATCCTTATAGTAGGCAGCTAGTGCAGGGGAGTCCTGATATTGACCAGATTATAGAATACCAAGACCCTTATTCTCGTGGACTGTTAAGAACATTTAGATTGATAAATGAATTAAAGAGGCGAAGATTCGATCTGGCAGTTATATTCAATCCAAAAAAGAAATTTAATATTGTCACTTTTTTGGCTGGAATCCCAAATCGCCTCGGATATGATCGAAAATGGGGCTTTCTTCTTAATAAAAAAGTCAAAGATTTTAAATTCCTAGGGGCAAAACATGAGGTAGAATATAATTTTGATTTAATCGAATCGCTCGCTGTTCAGAAACAAAAGAAGGTATTTCCAATTTCAATCGATAAAGATGACCAAGATTTCCTGGATAATATCCTAAAAGGTCTAGGGGTAAATAATGGTTCTTCTTTGGTTATAGTCCATCCCTGGACAAGCGACGTTACCAAGCAATGGCCACTTGCCTCTTTTATCAATTTAGTCAAGAGGCTTATTAAGGAGCTTAATTTGCAGGTTATCCTTATTGGAGGCAAGGAAGAAGAGGCTTCGGCAGAAAGTTTTAGCCAGGAGGTAGGCAGCGGAATCATTAATTTGACAGGAAAGTTGTCCTTGCGGCATTTGGCCAGCCTTTTTAAAAGAAGTAAATGCTTAATTTCTAATGACAGTGGTCCAGTGCATTTAGCAGCAGCAGTTGATACATTGGTTATTGCGTTGTTTCGTTCTGATATCCCGGGAAAATCTTCCAGGCGATGGGGGCCTTATGGTAAAGGTCATATGGTTATCGAAAAACCACGCCTAGAAGAGATTGATGTCCAAGATGTATTGGAGAAGGTCAAGATTTTGATAATGCATTAAGTTAAAGTATGAAAAGAATACTATTTATAAATCCATTTGGCATTGGAGATTGCCTGTTTACAACGCCTTTAATTTCAGCAATAAAGGAGCACTGGCCAGATTCTTTTATAGGCTATTGGTGCAATCAAAGGGTAAGTGATATTTTAAAATCCAACCCTAAAATTGATGTTGTTTTTCCTTTAAGCAGGGGAGATATAAAAAGAATATATAGCTATTCTTTCTTTGCCAAGATTAAAAATACCCTTTTCTTGCGATCTAAGATTAGAAGGACAAGATTCGATGTTTCGCTAGATTTTTCGCTGGATCATCGCTACGGCATGTTGGCAAAACTATGCGGCATAAAGAGACGCATTGGTATCGACTATCGAAAACGCGGTAAATTTTTAACTCAAAAGTTAGAAATTTCTGGATACCATGATAAGCATATAGTAGAATATTATCTTCAATTATTGGACTTTTTTAAGATTGAGCCCTTGGCTCCAAAACTAGAATTGTTTGTTGATGGTGCGTCAAGAAACTGGGCAAAAAAATTCTTAATTAAGCATGATCTGGATTCTAGTCAGGATTTTATAGGGGTATGTCCTGGAGCAGGAGAAAGTTGGGGCAAGGATGCTTCATTTAAGCGTTGGGATGCCAAAAATTTCGCAAGCGTTTGCAACAAAATTATCACTAATAGCGCACTAAAGATTTTAATCTTCGGCAATAAACAAGATGAACAGGTTTGTGAGGCTGTATATAATTCTATAAATGAGAAGGCGAATGTTCATAAGCTATATCCGTCCTTGAGCTTGAATCAATTTAGCGCTCTTTTGGAAAGATGTAAGTTCATTTTAACTAATGATGGAGGCCCGTTACATATGGCAGTGGCTTTAGGCGTAAGGTCGGTTTCGGTGTTTGGGCCGGTAAATGAAGTTGTCTATGGTCCCTACCCGCAATCAAAAGAGCATATTGTGATGAAGTCTGATTTATCCTGTCGGCCTTGCTATAAGAATTTTCGAATTTCAAAATGTGAAAATAACAATAAATGTTTAGTTGATATTAGCCCAGAAGAGGTTTTTTCAAAAGTAAGGAGGTTTCTGTGAAGGTCCCTTTCATGGATTTAAAAAGTCTGCATCGAGATATTTTGCCGGAATATCTAAAGAAGGTTAAAAATATTTTCGATTCTAACGATTTCATTTTAGGTGAAGAGGTTAAACAATTTGAGTCTGAGTTTGCTGTTTATTGTAATGTAAGGTATGCAGTAGGTGTAAACTCTGGGACAGATGCTTTATTTTTAGGATTACTAAGTTTAGGTATTGGGAAAAACGATGAGGTAATCGTACCCGCCTTTACTTATATTGCTAGTGCTTTGGCCATAACTTATACTGGTGCAAAACCTAAGTTTGTAGATATTGAAGAATCTAGCTATAACATAGATGTGGATAGCCTCAATAAGGCCATATCCAAAAAAACCAAGGCGATTATGCCTGTACATCTTTATGGACAGCCGGCAAATATGCCTCAGATTTTAAAGATTGCAGATAAATATGGGCTTAAAGTTATAGAGGATTCTGCTCAGGCACATGGGGCAGATTGGAAAGATTCGAAAGGCAATTGGCATAAGGCTGGAAGCAGTTCAGATGTAGGATGTTTTAGCTTTTATCCATCTAAGAATTTAGGTGCTTGTGGTGATGGTGGTATAGTAGTAACCAATAGTAAAAAGCTTTATAAAAGATTACTTATGCTTAGAGATTATGGCAGAACAAGTCGTTATGATCACAGAACAATCGGTTACAACTCTCGCTTAGATACCTTGCAAGCTGCAGTATTGCGGCTTAAGCTTAAAAAGCTAGATAGGGCAAATAGTATGCGTAAATATAATGCATCAATCTACAATAGTTTATTAAATGGCTGTCCTGGTATTAAGCTTCCTATAGTATCAGATTTTGCCCGGCATATCTATCATGTTTATGCAATAAGGATAAAAAACCGAAATAATTTAATAAAATTGCTAAAGAAAAGAAAAATCACCGCCCTGATTCATTATCCCATACCACTGCATCTACAAAAGGCATATAAATTCTTGGGATACAAAAAAGGAGATTTTCCAGTATCTGAGAGAGTTGCCAAAGAAGTACTTTCACTTCCCATGTACCCACATTTAAAGAAAAGGGAAATTGAATATGTGGCTAGCTGTTTAAGGAAAATTTATGAAAGATAAATTGACGCCTATCTCCGTTGTTATTATTACAAAGAATGAAGAAAAAAATATCGTTTCTTGTTTAGAGAGTGTCTCTGGATGGGCTGATGAGATTATTGTTGTCGATGATGAAAGTACTGATGAGACGCTGTCTCTGGCTAAGCGTTTTAGCAGCAAGGTTTTCTCCCGTAAGATGGATATAGAAGGCGCACATCGCAATTGGGCATACGCCCAGGCAGAGAATGATTGGGTTTTAAGCCTGGATGCGGATGAGCGTGTTACAGAAGAGCTAAAAAATGAGATTGATAAGGCTTTATCTAATCCAACAGATTATAATGGATTTACGATTCCTAGAAAGAATTTCATTGGCAAGCATTGGATTAAATCTAGCGGCTGGTATCCTAGTCCGCAGCTAAAACTATTCCGAAAAGATAAATTTAAATATGAAGAGGCGGCTGTGCATCCCAAGGCATTCATGTCTGACCCTTGCGGGCACCTAAAGAGCGATATTATCCACTATTCTTACAAAAATATTGAAGATTTCATCAATAAACTTAATAAACAGACTACTCTTGAAGCTCAGAAATGGTACAACCAGGCTAAGCCAATGCGTTTAGGGCACTTTCTCTGGCGTAGTTTTGACAGATTTATGCGCAGTTTCTTTGGAAAGAAAGGATTTAAAGGTGGCTTCTGGGGATTTGTTGTAGCCTTCTGTGCTGGATTATATCAGTTTTTAAGTTATCTAAAATACAGGGAGATAGTACGTAATAAGGGGGTATAAAAGTTGAGAATTTTAATTACAGGTGGAGCTGGTCTTGTTGGTTCACACGCAGCAGAATACTTTGCCAAGAAAGGAAATGAGGTTATTGCCCTTGATAATCTCATGCGTTCAAAAATTTTCGGATATGACAAAAAATCAGTAGAGTTTAATTGGAATTATCTAAAAAAACTTAATAATATTAAGTGCATTAAAGGTGATGTAAGGGTAGAATCCGATTGCCTAAAGGCCTTAGGCAAGGGGGTTGATGTTGTTATCCATACTGCTGGTCAACCTGGCGTACTTGCCTCTGTAAAAGATCCTAGGGAAGATTTTAGTATTAACGCCTTTGGTACGCTCAATATATTAGAGTGCACGAGAAAAATTTGCAAGCATGCAACCTTTATCTATTGTTCGACCAATAAAGTTTATGGCGAGAATGTAAGTGAACTCCCTATAGAGGAGAAGGATACTCGTTATTGTTTTAAGGAAATTAAAGGCATTAATGAAGATATACTTACAGACTTAACAGCTCATACTCCTTATGGAGTATCAAAGCTGGTGGGTGATCTTTATACTCAGGAGTACGCCCATATCTATGGTATGCGCACAGCAGTATTTCGTATGAGCTGCATATATGGAACCAGACAATTTGGATTTGAAGATCAGGGTTGGGTTGCTTGGTTTATTATTGCAGCGCTTTTTAATAGGCCAATAACTATTTTTGGTGATGGTAAGCAGGTTAGAGACCTCTTATATGTTGAAGATCTTGTTGGGGCATACGATGCCTTTATTGATAGTGATTTATCTAGCGGAGTTTTTAATATTGGCGGTGGTCCCAATAATACAATATCACTGCTTGAATTCATCAAGCAGCTGAAAGAGATTAGCGGTAAAGACCCTAATCTTTCTTTTGGCGATTGGCGCCCTAGTGACCAGAAGGTATATATTTCAGATATAGATAAAATAAAAGAAAGACTTTCTTGGCAACCCAAGATAGGCGTTAAAGATGGTATTGCTAGATTAGTTGATTGGGTGAAGACGAATAAGCGTTTTTTCATCTAATATCCTTAAAGTTCCGGCAATGAAAAAAAAGATTCTAACCAAACATTCGAAGCCTAAGAAGAAAAAGGTAATTTTCCTTGATCGTGATGGCGTAATCAACAGGTATCCAGGAAGAAGAAAATACGTGACAAGTCTGCGCTCTTTTAAGCTTATCCCGGGTTCATTAAGAGCTATTAAGAAGCTAACAGAGGCAGGATTCATTATATTTATCATCTCTAATCAGGCTGGCGTGGCAAAAAAGATATACACAAAGGCTGCACTTAAGGCAATTACCCATAAGATGCTGTTAAATATTAAGAGGGCAGGCGGAAGCATAAGAAAGGTCTTATATTGCACTCATTTACCAGAGACAAATTGCGCATGTCGCAAGCCCAAGACCGCCTCAGTAAAAAAGGCAATGCAATCTCTTGATTCAAGAATTGACCGTACATCTTCTTATTTAATAGGAGATGATATTGCCAAGGATATAGTTATGGGAAAGCGCAGCCACCTGAAGACTATTCTAGTTTTAAGCGGAAGGGATAGGCGAAGGGTTATGGCTAAGCGCTCAGGAAGACCTGACTACGTGTTCAAAAATTTATTAGAAGCTACAAAATTCATATTAAAAACTAATGCATGAAACTTCTTATTGTTTATGCGAGTGCCGGAGCTGGCCATCGTAGGGCAGCAGAAGCAATTTATGAAAGTTTAGACGATAGCCTAAAGCAAGAATCATCTCTTGTTGATATTCTAGATTTCACGCCCTCCTTTTTTAAATTCACCTATTCAAAAGGATATATTTTTCTGATAAGTCGTATTTCTTGGCTTTGGTCATTTTTTTATTGGCTGACAAATTTAGGAATACTCTCCAAGCTTATAAACTTATTAAGAAGAGCCAGCAACTCTTTGATGACGAAGAGATTTGTATGCTTTTTAAATAAAAATAACCCCCAGGTTGTTTTAAGCACCCATTTTTTATCTAGCGAAGTATTATCCAATTTAAAAAAGAGAAAGAAGATAGATTCCTTCCATATATCAATTATAACTGATTATACCATCCATGGCTTTTGGTTAAATGATGGAGTTGATAAATTCATAGTCGGCCTCCAATTTTTAAAGGATATTTTAATTAAAAAAGGCATTGAAAAGGATAAGATCCTTGATTTGGGTATTCCGGTAGATAAATCGTTTTTGAATCTAAAGAGCCGCCAGGTAGCCGCTGAGATTACAGGAGTCAATCCTAATAAATTTACTGCCCTGCTTGTAACTGGCGCTATCGGCCTGAATTGTTTAGGCAGAATCGCCAGCGTTTTGAAGGATAATATGCAGACGATAGTAATCTGCGGTAAGAATAAAAAATTGCTACACAGTTTAGAAAAGATAGGATCAAATAACCTAATTTTATATCCACTTGTTAGTAATATGGCTGATTTCTTAGCTTGTAGCGATGTTATTATTACTAAGGCAGGAGGCCTGACAGTAACAGAGTCGCTCATTGCACAAATCCCGATGTGTTTTATTTCGCGTATCGGAGGTCAGGAGGCAGCCAATATTGAAGTTTTTACCACTTTAGGTTGTGCCTTTTATGAGAGAAGAGAAAGCGCAGTCATTCAAAGGTTGCTTGAATTTTCGCAGGATCCTAAGGGTTTGACTGTCTTGAAGCAAAATTTAGCTCGCTACGCAAGATGCGATGCAAATTCTAGGATAATTTCATTTCTAAAGGAACATGTCAGATAAATTAATTGCTAAAGTTGTTTTGGGCCTGCCGCTATCAAAAAGCTTTGATTATTCTATCCCTGAGAATTTAAGAAAAAAAATAAAGGCAGGCTCTCGTGTGAACATAATTTTTAATAGACGCAATATGATTGGTTATGTTCAGGCATTGACGGATAAATCGCAGATTAAGAAACTCAACCCTATTATTTCCTTAATAGATGAGGCGCCAATCTTGCCAGGTCATTTTTTATCTTTAATGTCTAAGATCTCCTCTTATTATTGTTCTTCGCTTGGCGAGATGATTGAGGCAGCACTTCCGGACTTAATCAGAAAAGGAAGGCAGATTCCTCTAGATTATAAGTTTCCAAAAGAGCCAGAAGAGAGGCCAAAAGTTAAAGAGAAATTTTCTGGGTTTGTTTATCGCAGTATCGATGAAGAAAAAAAGAGCGAGTTTTTCGTAGAAAGAATCAAAGAGGCGCTGGAGAAAAATAAGCAGGTTATATTTCTTTTGCCTGATACTTCTTTAGTCGACGTTTGGGTCAAGCGCTTAAGGAGCATTTTCAAGGGGGCACGTATTATCTGTTTGCACAGTAGATTAAGTAAAAAGGAGGCGTTTCTTGCTTGGCTTTCGATTAAATCGTCTGAAGCGGATATAGTAGTTGGCTCACGCGCTGCAATATTCTCTCCCTTAGTTAATATTGGCTTGATTATCATAGATTCTGAGGACAATTTTGTTTATAAGCAGGAGACCAGACCTTACTATAATGCCAGGGATGTTGCAATAATGCTGGCCAAGGACAGGCAAGCTATGTTGGTGCTTTCAAGCATATCACCCAGTGCGGAAGTATTTCATTCTACGATAAAGAATAAATTTAAGTTTATCTCAGAACAGACAGATAAAGCTAGGTTGCCTAAAACAAAGATAATTGATTTGAGATATCAAAGGTTGCCTAGAGGAGGCAATCTATTCTCTTTGCCGTTTACTGAACGCATCAGGAATTACCTAGAACAGGAAAAAAGGATTTTGATTTTTCTTAACCGCAGAGGCTTTGCTACATTTTTACGATGCAAGAGTTGCGGACATTCACTTGAGTGTGCTCGCTGCAGCAGTCATCTTATTTACTATTATCATACAAAGACGATGCAGTGTCCTCATTGTAATTATAAAATAGATGAGCCTAAGGTCTGCCCAAAGTGCAATTTTAATCTCATATATTTTGGCGGTTTTGGTATTCAACGCCTTGAAAGTGAAACGCATCGTTTATTTCCCGGAGTTAAAATTACCTGTCTTGATTCCTTGGAGGCCAAGGCTGAGGCCTCTTCATCAAACATAATTATCACTAGTCAATTCGGGTTAAAAGAAGGCCTTATAAAAGAAGATATAGATTTATGTGCTGTTGTTTCCATGGATAATATATTAAATCTTGCCCAGCTTCGCTCTAGCGAAGAGGCCTTTAGGATTTTACTGCATTTGCGCGCCTTAGCAAAAGATGAGTTAGTTGTTCAGACTTATATATGCGAACATCGTGTATTTAGCTGTCTTAATCAGGGGGATTATGAGGCTTTTATTAAGGCAGAGTTAAATGATAGAAAGAGCTTGAACCTCCCACCTTACAGGCATCTGATTGCATTAAATTTAAAATCTGCGAAGCTAGAAGAGTTAAATTTGACTTCCCAAAAATTGTTCAAACTATTGAAAAATCGCGTTGCGAGAGAAAGGCATATAGAAGTATTTTCTCCTATTGAAGATATTCCGTTTAAATTGCGTTCAAAATTTAGATTGCAAATCTTGATTAAAACAGCTAAAGTGGAGGAGATGAATCGCATTGTTTCCGGGTTATTACCTAAATTAAAGGCTGGCAAGGCAGTTAGTATCGGAGTTAATGTAGATATATGAGTAAGCAAGATTTGAGAATAATATTTTTTGGAAGTGCTCAGATTTCGGTTGAGATACTAAGCACTTTACTAAAGGCTGGCTATATCCCGAGCTGTGTAGTTACCCAGCCTGATAAAAAATCAGGCAGGCATCTTATGCTGCATTCTACGCCTGTTAAGATTTTTGCTGAAACCAAGGCATTGGATGTTTTAGCTGTTGATGATTTATCCGATAAAGCCTTTTTAGATAAGCTTGCAGGGTTAGAGGCTGATATATTTATTGTTGTTGCCTATGGTAAAATTTTACCAGCAAAAATTTTAGATATACCGCGCAGTTTTGCTTTAAATATCCATACCTCGTTACTTCCTAAGTATCGGGGAGCTGCCCCTATCCAATGGGCAATTATAAACGGAGAAACTTCAAGCGGTATAACTATTATTCGAATGAATGAGAAAATAGATGAAGGAGATATTGTTGCTCAGGAGGAGATTCTGCTAGAGGCAGATGATAATGCTATAACTTTAGAGGCTAAACTTAGTGTGCTTGCTGGCAAAAAGATTCTTGAGGTTTTGGATTTGATTAAAGAGAAAAAGATTACCTTTTCTAAACAGGATTCATCATGTGCTACTTTTGCTCCGAAATTGGAGAAAAACGATGGTGTCATAAATTGGAATATTGATGCTGTTGCTATCCATCATCAGATTCGGGGTTGTCTGCCTTGGCCAGTTGCCTTTACATATTTTAAAGGAAAGCGCCTTAAAATCTTTGCTGCCAAAGTCTTTCCTGAATCTGTTTCGGCAAAGCCAGGAGAAGTAGTTAGTTTAAGCGATGGCTTGATTTCTGTTGCTTGTGCTCACGGTGTCCTTAAGATAGAAGAGGTGCAGCCAGAGAATTCAAGACGCATGAGGCCAGAGGAATTTATTGCTGGGTCAAGAATTTCACTAGGTGATTTTTTGGGATAATTAACTAAAGAGGGAAATGGAAAGATGGGAGAATTAAGTAAGGATCCGTTTTCCTCGCAAAGGATACTGGCAGACAATTGAGCAGGATTATCATTGGCATATAGAATTGTTCCCGCGCCTGACTAGGGTAGCTGGTTTTGAATGGGGGAAAAGAGATAAAGTTATAATTTTCTTAAATTTTAATAGACAGGAGAAGAAAAAATAATATAATAGACTGAACGAAGCTTGAGATTTAAAGAGTATATTTTATGGATTCCTTAAGTTATCTAATTATTAAAGGAGGAAGTACATGTCAGGAAGAGCTATTAAAGTAGGAATCAACGGCTTTGGAAGAATCGGCAGAAATGTGTTTAAAGTCATTAATAAAAGAAAAGGATTAGAGGTTTCATTAATCAATGACCTTACGGATGCTAAGACCTTAGCTCATTTATTGAAATACGATTCTTCTTATGGTAAATTCGACGGCACAGTTGAGCCTGAGGCAGATGCAATTGTTGTCAATGGTAAAAAGACCAAGATTAGCGCAATAAAGAATCCTGCTGAGCTCAATTGGAGGGAGCTAGGCGTAGATATTGTTATTGAATCTACGGGCGTATTTAGAGAAAGGGAAAAAATAGCTCTTCATTTAGAGGCAGGGGCAAAAAAGGTAATCCTCACTGTTCCGGCAAAAGATGAAATTGATAATATGATTGTTATTGGTGTTAATGAAGCGGCCTTGAAAAAAGAGGATAAAATCGTCTCAAATGCAAGCTGCACTACAAATTGTCTAGCACCCATGGTTAAAGTATTGCAAGATAGCTTTGGTATAGAAAAAGGGCTGATGACAACCATACATGCCTACACTAATGATCAGTGTATTCTGGACTTTCCTCATAAAGATCTAAGGCGTGCACGCGCTGCAGCCGTAAATATTATTCCCACGACTACAGGAGCAGCCAAGGCTGTGGGTAAGATTATTCCTGAACTTAGTGGAAGATTAAACGGAATGGCAATGCGTGTTCCGGTTGTGGTTGGTTCTATTGTTGATTTCGTGGCAATTCTTAAAAAGGATGCTAAAAAAGAAGAGATCAACGCTGCAATGAAACAAGCCTCCCAAGGCGCTATGAAAGGGATCTTAGAATATACAGAAGATCCAATAGTATCCAGTGATATTATTGGCAATACTGCCTCTTGCATATTTGATGCAGATTCAACTATGATTATGGATAAGAATTTTGTTAAGGTTGTGGGTTGGTATGACAATGAATGGGGTTATTCTAACAGGGTAGTGGATTTGTTAGAGCTTTTGGTTAGTAAGGGATTGTAGATAAAGACAGGAGCATAGTAATAAATGGCAAAGTTAACAATTTCAGATTTAAGCTTAAAAGATAAGCGCCTCTTAGTGCGGGTTGATTTTAATGCTCCTCAAGATAAGCAGGGAAACATTACAGATGACATTCGTATAAGAGCAAGCTTGCCTACTATTAAGTATGCCTTAGATAATGGCGTATCAAAGTTGATACTCATGTCTCATTTAGGGAGGCCTAAGGGAGAAATTAAAGATAGCTTAAAAATGGATAAAGTTGCAGCTAGGCTTGAGGCGCTCATAAGTCAGCCTGTTTTAAAGCTTGATGATTGTGTTGGTGAAGCTGTTGAAAAAGCTATAGCCGATTCCAGAGAAAAAGTAATTCTTCTTGAGAATCTTCGTTTCCATAAAGAAGAAGAAAAGAATGATTCTGATTTTGCTAAGGGTTTAGCTAAACTTGGCGATTTATTCGTAAACGATGCCTTTGGTAGCGCGCATCGCGCACATGCCTCTACCGAAGGCGTAACGCATCACCTTAAATCTGCAGCAGGGTTTTTACTGGAAAAGGAGATTAAATACTTAGGAGATACTTTGGCAAATCCGGAATTGCCTTTTGTTGTGATTTTAGGCGGTGCGAAAGTTTCGGATAAAATCGCTGTAATCGAAAATCTCCTGCCCAAAGCTCAAAAATTTCTGATTGGCGGCGGTATGGCTTATACGTTTTTAAAGGCAGTTGGCGTTGAAATCGGAAAATCACTGCTTGATAAAGAACGCCTTGATTTTGCAAAAAATATAATTGATTTAGCGAAAAAACAGAACAAAGCAATAGTTCTGCCTGTTGATCATATAGCTGCAACAGCAATTGATAATCCTGGCTCTGCGCAATTAATTAAAGGATTAAATTTACCATCTGATCTTATGGGTTTAGATATTGGTCCCAGGAGTATAGAGATATTTAAAGATGAATTAAAAGACGCAAAGACCATGCTTTGGAATGGACCTTTGGGAGTGAGTGAGATTGAGGCTTTTAGCCGCGGCACAAAGGAGATAATGACCTATATTACTGAGTTAGATGCGGCTACAATCCTTGGTGGTGGAGATACAGCAGCAGCTGCAAGTCTTTTTGGCCTGACTGATAAAATTACTCATATTTCTACAGGTGGCGGCGCTTCTTTAGAGTATATGGAGGGAAAAACATTACCTGGTATTGCTGCCTTAAGCGATAAGTAGGAGATAGATAATGAGAAAGCCGATAATAGCTGGAAACTGGAAAATGTATAAGACCATACCTCAGGCTATTGAGTTGGTCAATGGCCTAAAGAGGGAGCTATCTGATTTCGTAGGCGCGGATATTGTTGTTTGTCCTACTTATACAGCACTGAGTGAAGTATCTGAGGTCTTAGCTGATTCTAGCATCAAATTGGGTGCACAGGATATGTATTGGCAAGATGAAGGTGCTTATACAGGAGAGATCTCAGCTTCGATGCTTAAGGATGTCGGCGTTAGCTTCGTGATTTTAGGCCATTCTGAAAGAAGGCAACACTTTCAAGAAACAGACGAGGCAGTTAACAATAAGATTAAGGCTGCATTAATGGCAGAGATTACGCCTATTTGTTGTATCGGTGAGAAATTAGAACAGAGAGAGGCTAATCAGACTTATGATGTGGTGCAGAGACAGTTGCAGGCAGCGTTGAAAGATATCAAGGAGGCTCAAGTAAAAAAGATCGTATTTGCCTATGAACCTATTTGGGCAATCGGCACAGGAAAAACCGCAACAAGTGCTCAGGCCCAAGAAGTCCATAAATTCCTACGCTCACTGCTTGAAAAATGGTATAATAAAGAGGTAGCAAGTTCGGTAAGAATTCAGTATGGAGGCAGTGTCAAGCCAGAGAATATAGCAGATTTAATGAAGGCAGCTGATATTGATGGCGCCTTGGTTGGAGGAGCAAGTTTAGGGATTGAATCATTTTCCCAAATTGTAAAAAGATGTACGGTATCTTAATTACTATACATGCAATTATTGGAATCTTGCTGATTGTGGTGATTTTAGTGCAGTCAGGTAGGAGTGGTGGTTTAGCAGAAACCTTTGGAGGCGCTGCAGAATCTATTTTCGGCACTAAGACAAATGCCTTTATGGTGCGTCTGACAACTGTCATGGCAATCCTTTTTATTACAAGCTGCCTGACTTTGGCTTATGTTTCCAAGCAACAGTCTAAATCCTTGATGGAAAGAGTTGAGATTCCAGAAACTAAAAGTAAGGCTGATGAGATCACAAAGCAAGAGGAGGTCAGCCCACCTGAGCTTAAAGAAGTCGTCGCAGAAGGCGTGGCTGCTGATAACGAAATCCTGGATGCGGTTGGAGAGCCTAAAGAGTAAAACTTTAAACATGTCTTTAATTCAAAATGTTTAGCTACCACTTAAGAATGGTAGCTTTTTATTTTATGAAGAAAATAGCAGTTTTTATAATTACATGTTTTTTATTTTCACATTGTCTAACTTCCGCTCAAGAGGTGAAAGATACTGGAGATACTATTGTAGTTGGTTCTATCGGCGATGCGCGTTCGCT
This sequence comes from Candidatus Omnitrophota bacterium, assembly GCA_018830005.1. NCBI lineage: Bacteria > Pseudomonadati > Candidatus Omnitrophota > Candidatus Omnitrophota bacterium. Next base: position 241,632 of record JAHJTE010000002.1, on the reverse strand, counting down.
CATTCCTATACTAGCATCAGATTCAGCCTCTGGAGATATTGTTGGCCTAGTGTTTAATGGCTTGATAAAATATGATAAGGATATTAATTTGATTGGGGACTTGGCAGAGAGTTGGCAGATTGCCGAAGGCGGCCTGGTAATTATTTTTAAATTAAGGAAGAATGTACGTTGGCATGATGGAACACCTTTTAGTGCAAGAGATGTTGAATTCACTTTTAGGAAATTAATTGATCCGGATGTAAAGACGCCTTATAGCGGAGACTTCCAAAAAGTCAAAGCCATTGAAGTTATTGACGAATATACACTAAAGGTTACATATAAAGAGCCATTCTCACCAGGGCTTTCAAGCTGGGGCATGGGTATCATGCCTAAACACATATTAGAAAATGAAGATTTTAATAATACCTCTTTTTCACGCAATCCCATTGGCACAGGGCCATATAAATTCAAATTCTGGAAGACGCAAGAGAAAATTGTCTTAGAGGCAAATGAGGCTTATTTCCAGAGTCGTCCTTTTATTGACCGTTACATCTATCGCATTATACCAGATCAGGCAACGCTGTTTTTAGAGGCTCAGGTAGAAGGCGTAGATTTATCAGGCCTTACACCATTTCAATACAAGCGCCAGACTGATACTGCCTTTTTTAAAAATACATTTAATAAATACAGGCTGCCAAGTTTTGGCTTTACATATCTTGGATTTAATTTGAAGAACCCCCTTTTTAAAGATAAAAAAGTACGCCAAGCACTCGACTATGCCCTAGATAAGAATGAGATAATCAAAGGTGTTCTTTTAGGATTAGGAAGGGTTTGCACAGGGCCTTTTGTGCCTGATTCCTGGGCTTATAATCAGGATATCTCAGTCAGGGACTTTAATCAGGATAAGGCAAGGCATTTACTTAAAGGAGCAGGCTGGCAGGATACAGATAGAGATGGCTGGCTGGATAGGGAAGGCAAGCGCTTTGAATTTACGATTATCACAAATCAGGGAAATGAGCAGAGAAAGGCAGTTGCCGAGATTATCCAAAAAAGATTGGCTGATATTGGTATAAAGGTTAAGATCAAGATTATTGAATGGTCTGCGTTCATCAGTGAATTTATCGACAAGAGAAAATTTGACGCTGTTCTATTGGGTTGGTCTTTATCGCGCGATCCTGATAATTACGATATCTGGCATTCTTCTAAGACGCGAGAAGGAGAATTTAATTTCATCTCTTATAATAATAAGAAGGTGGATGATTTATTGGTAAAGGGGAGGCGGACATTTAATCAGGCTGAGCGTGCCAGATTATATAAAGAAATCCACGAAATTATATATGAAGATGCTCCTTATATATTTCTCTATGTTCCGGATTCACTTCCAATAGTCCATAAACGCTTTAAGGGCATAAAACCAGAACCCTTGGGTATAGGATATAATTTTATAAAATGGTGGGTTCCTGACTCAGAGCAAAAATATATCCGCTCTAGAATTAAAAGATGATTAATTATCTAATAAGAAGAATATTGATTTTAATTCCTTTATTTATTGGTATAACATTAATTTCTTTTTTAGTGATTCATCTTGCCCCAGGCAGGCCTACGACAATTGCGTCGGATTTTAATCCCAAGGTTAGCCTAGAAGTCAGAGCGCGACTTGCAAAACTCTACGGCCTGGATAAGCCGCTGCATATCCAGTACAGAGATTGGTTTTTGCGCCTTATACGTTTTGATTTTGGTAACTCATTTTTGGATGATCGGCCAGTTTGGGATAAGATAAAAGAAAGAGTGCCCATAACATTGTTGATTAACGTGCTATCATTGGCTCTCATTCTTATCGTTGCCATACCCTTAGGAATAAAATCAGCCTTAAGAGAGGGCTGTCTATTTGATAAGAGTAGCACTATCTTTGTTTTTGTGGGATTTGCCATGCCTAGTTTTTGGTTGGCCCTACTTTTGATGAGTCTTTTTGGCGTTCATTTAAGGTGGTTACCTATATCTGGAATCAAATCCATTGATTTTGAATTTTTAACACCGATGATGAAATTCTTCGATGTTAGTAAGCATTTAATATTACCTGTATTTGTTTCTGCCTTTGGAGGCCTGGCTGGGATTTCACGTTATATGCGTCAAGGCATGCTGGAGGTAATAAAAGCTGATTATGTAATTGCAGCACGTGCAAGAGGCCTGAGTGAAACAAGGGTAATATATAATCATGCCCTGCGGAATGCATTAATTCCGATAATTACAATTTTAGGACTATCTATTCCGGGATTAATTGGTGGTAGCGTAATTTTTGAGACAATATTTGCTATACCGGGCATGGGAAGATTATTCTTTGAATCAGTGATGAGTCGAGATTATCCTTCGATTATGGGTTTGCTCGTTTTGGGTAGTATCTTTACCTTGGCTGGCAATCTGATTGCTGATGTTACCTATGCCTGGGTTGATCCTCGTATACGCTATCAGCGATAAAGAAAGGAAAAATGTTAAGAAATAAATTATTAGTTTTTGGCCTACTAATTGTTTTACTGCTGGCAGTTTGTGCTTTTTTTGCACCTTACTTATCAGCTTATGATTTTTCCCAGATTGATGTCGACAGTATTTTAATGCCGCCTTCAAGTGAACATATTTTGGGTACTGATTCTTTGGGTAGGGATTTATTCTCGCGTATGCTTTTTGGTTCAAGGGTTTCACTCAAAGTAGGTTTTATAGCTGTAGGGATTTCTACAATAATCGGATGCACCGTAGGTTCAATCGCAGGCTTTTATGGTAAATGGATTGATTCGGTGATAATGCGCTTTGTTGATTTGATGTTGTGTTTTCCGACATTCTTCTTGATACTTTCAGTAGTAGCGATTTTAGAACCGTCGATAACTAATATTATGATCATTATCGGTCTTACAAGCTGGATGGGAGTTGCTCGTATTGTACGTGCACAAGTCTTAAGTCTAAAAGAACGTGAGTTTATTCAGGCCGCCCACGTAATCGGAGCCAGCAATATGCGGATTATACTCAAGCATCTCCTGCCTAATGCATTTGGACCGGTTGTGGTAGCAGCTATCTTAGGCATGGCATATGCGATTCTTGTAGAATCTTCTTTGAGTTTTTTAGGCATTGGCGTTCAGCCGCCTACGCCTTCCTGGGGTAATATTCTTATTGAAGCAAAATCTACATTAGGCGTTGCCTGGTGGCTTACTCTTTTTCCCGGACTCGCTATTTTTATCACCATACTCGGTTATAATATGCTGGGTGAAGGATTAAGAAATTGGCAGAAGCAATGAGCGATATATTAAGAATAGAAAATTTGAGTGTTTCTTATTACGCCAGAGAAGGAAGGCTAGATGCGTTAACAGGCATAAGCCTCACGTTATGCGAAGGTGGCGCTTTGGGTATTGTAGGTGAAAGTGGCTGTGGTAAAACTACTTTGGCAATGAGTATTGCAAAACTCTTACCTGATAACGCCAAATTCATAAGCGGTAAGGTTATTTATCAAGGTAAGAATATCTTAGAATTGACAGATAGACAATTAGAGGCTATTCGCGGTAAGCAAATCGGATATATATTTCAGGATGCAACCGCAGCACTAAATCCAGTTATAAGTATCGGCGGCCAACTTATTGAGACTATAATGAACTCTAGAAATTTAAGCCGTAAATATGCTAAAGATGAAGCCCATAGACTGCTTGAACTTGTAAAAATACCAGATCCAAAGGAGCATCTTGAATTCTATGCACATCAATTTTCCGGAGGTATGAATCAGAGGGTGATGATTGCTTTGGCCTTGGCCTCTAGGCCTAAACTTCTTATTGCAGATGAGCCAACCTCTAATCTTGATGTAACAATAGAGGCCTCGATTTTGGAATTGCTGGCAGAGTTAAGGCAAAAGCTGGGTCTGTCTATAATCTTTATTACCCATGATCTATCCTTAGTGCGTTTTCTTGCTGATGAGACAGCAGTAATTTATGCGGGAAAATTGATAGAATTAAAAAAGACCAAGGAGTTATTTGCGCATCCTAAAGAGGCCTATACTAAAGAGCTGTTAAATGCAGGCATGATTACTAGCAGACTATGAAAGAAGCTTTACTTAAAGCCTCAAACCTTAAAAAATATTATTACATACAGAAGAATTTTTTCTCAAGGGAAAGAATTGAGATTAGGGCTGTTGATGATCTTGATTTTTCTCTTGAATCTTCTCAAACTCTAGCTATTGTCGGCGAAAGCGGCTGCGGTAAGACTAGCGTTGCAAAACTTATTCTAAAATTGATTCCAGCCACCTCCGGAGATATTATCTTTGGAAGCCAAATTAAGAATTTACGTAAAGATGTTCAGATGGTTTTTCAAAATCCCTACAATTCACTTAATCCTCTAATGCGTATAGAGGATATTATTTTGGAGCCACTCTTAATCCATAAGATGTCTTCTCACAAATCTCCTAAGGAGCGTGTTATAGAACTCCTAGACTTGGTAGATATTGATTCAGGCTCGCGTTTTCGCTTTCCAAAAGAATTTTCCGGCGGTCAGCGTCAAAGGATTAGTTTAGCCAGGGCCCTAGCCTCAGGTCCAAAAATTATTGTTCTTGATGAGCCGGTTTCATCCTTAGACGTTAGAATCCAGGTAAAGATTTTAAATCTGCTCAAAAGTTTACAAACAAAGCTTAGTTTGAGTTTTTTGTTTATAACTCATAATTTGGCTGTGGTTAAGAATTTTTCCGATGCTTGTTTGGTTATGTATTTGGGCAAAATCATGGAGAAGGCGCAAGCCCTTGATATTTTTAAAAGAAGCCTGCATCCCTATACAGAGTCTTTACTCTTGGCCGCAAGGGATAAGAGGAGTAAACTTAAAGGAGATATACCACGATTTAGGAAAATCTCTGGCTGTATTTTTAATTCACGCTGCCCCTATGCAAAGGATAAATGTTTTAGTGTTGAACCTAAATTAGAAGAGAAAGAAAAAGGCCATTTCAGCGCCTGTCATTTTTCATTTGATTTATATAGGAGCCAAAAATGAACAAAAATATAATTCCAAAAATTAATAAATATGCAACCTCGGCATTAAGCATTATTCTTGTATTATTTGTGATTGTTCAGGCAACCAGCGGTATCTTTGATACAGATATCTGGCTGCATTTGAGAACCGGAAAAGAGATTATCAAGGACATGCGCGTCTCAGGCTCTGATCCTTATTCATTTACTTTATCCGGAAAGCGCTGGATAAATCACGAATGGCTATTTCAGGTTGCCGTTTATTTAATGTACAAATATTTTGATATAAGCGGCCTGATATTCTTACAGACACTATTTGTTGCCTTAGCCTTTCTTGTGTTGTTTTTGATTGGATTTAAAGACAACCAACATATGATTACGACGGTATTATTGTCTATCTTGGTAATATTTGCTACTTATACTAGATTCAACCTGAGGCCGGATATATTGAGCTTACTGTTCTTTAGCATATTCTTGCATCAATTAAAGTTTAATAAGGGCACTAATGTTATCTATATCTTGATATTCTGGCAGTTTCTCTGGGTGAATTCCCATGGTTATTTTTTCTTAGGTCCGCTTTTAATACTTATTTTTATTATCGCCGAGGTCTTTAGAAGATTCTTGCCTTTTCTTCCAGCCCAATGGTCGCAAACCGGCAAATTGGAGGATAGGAGTTTTCATAGATTGATTAAACTCCTTTTTCTAGTATTACTTGTTTGTTTTATTAACCCGCATGGATTTATCGGCGTAGTTTATCCCTTCCTCATATTAAAAGATATAGTCTTAGGTCAGGCTCATTATGCATTTAAAAGCGTGGCAGAGCTTGTAAGTGCTTTCCCCCTTAAAGGGAATGCCTTTGTAGGAAGTACGCAGTTTAACATTTTAGTTCTGATTAGTCTGTTTAGTTTATTATTTAATTGGCGAAAGTTAGACATTTCTCATATTTTATTATTTGCATTTTTTCTCCCCTTTGGTTTGGTGGTACAACGCAATATTACTTTTTTGAGTTTTGCCGCTTATCTAATAGTAATATCTAGATTGAATGAGATTGATCATTCTGTTAAAAGCAAGGTAAGGATTAATGTCTTCTCAAGCAAACTGGATATAGCTATTAAGGGCCTCATTATTTGCGTGTTAATTGTATTTATGGCAAAGATCAGCTATGGATCCATGTTCAGGCGTTACTATGATTTTAAGGATTATGAGATGAAGAGCCATCTTTCAGATCTAATAGGGTATCGCTATCCAAAGGCATGCATAGATTTTATGCGTGATAATAACTTACCAGCAAATCTCTTCAATGATTTTAATTCCGGGGCATATCTTATCTTCCATGCTTATCCTGAATATAAAGTCTTTATTGATGGACGCACTGAACTTTATAGTAGTGAATTTTTTGATAACTACCTTAAAATTATGGCTGGTGATAAAGAAATTTTTGATACCCAGGTAGAAAAATTTAATATAAATACTGCTCTTTTAAATAATTCTACTTCCTTTATTCCCAAAAAAGCCTTCAAGATGTTCTATGAGCATCCCGAGTGGCAATTAGTATTTTTTGATGAAAGCGGAGTTGTATTCTTGAGGAAAACAACTGCTAATGCCAAGTTGATTAGGTCCTTAAGTGTTGATTTAAAAAATTGGCAGGCATCACCGGTTGACATGTTGCGTCTCACTCTAGGTGTAGTTGTTCCTGACCCATATATTTTGCGTGCAAGGTTACTTGATGCTGTCGGCCTAGATAAAGCTGTTATTTCTGAAGCAGAGGAGGCCTTAAAGATTTATCCTTCTTCAAGGGAGGCTCATTATTATCTTGGTAAGGCATTTCTTAATCAGGGTAAGTTTGATGATGCCTTGAGGCATTTGCGTCTTGCCTATACTTACGGCCTTAGGAAGTCTTATCTTCGTTTGCTCTTAGCTAAGACATATCTTAAGTTAGGCGAGAAGGAAAAGGCGTTGAAAATTTCCCGCTTAGCGCAGAAAATAACCCCTGATGATAAAGAGATAAAAGAATTCGTTGCAAATCTCGAACAGTCGCTAGAAGAAAACTAGGCAGATTTTTACCTTATTTTTTATAATATATTGCAATACTTAAACTTTTATTATATAATTTTCTAGTTTTATTATTTAATAATTACCATGATTAGAAAAGCAACTATCAGAGATATAAAGGCACTGCATACTTTAATTAATCAGCACGCGAAAGACGATTATATGCTGCCGCGTTCATTAAATGAATTATATGAGAATATACGCGATTTTTGGGTATTTGTTAATGAGGCTAATAAAAGGATTACTGCCTGCTGTGCTTTACACATATCCTGGGGCGATTTAGCAGAAATTAAGTCTTTGGCAGTTATCAACAGATTTCGCTCCCGCGGTATTGGAAGCGCTCTTGTCTTAAAGGCCATGGAAGAGGCCAGGAGTTTAGGTATAAAAAATATATTCGTTTTAACCTATGTACCTAAATTTTTTAAGAAGTTTGGATTTAGAAGGATAAATAGGCTAAAGTTGCCTCATAAAATCTGGCTAGAATGTTGTAATTGTCCTAAATTTCCAGACTGTAAAGAAATAGCCTTGCTGAAGAAAATTTAATATTAAAAATAGGAGGTTTTGTGGATTATCTACTTACTGATGAACAGAATATGATTAGAGGCTTATGCGCTCAGATTGCAAAGGATAAGATTAAGCCTTATGCTGCAGAACTGGATGAGAGCGAGGAATTCCCTCATGAGATTATGAAGATCATCGCCCAATCAGACCTTTTCGGACTCTACATACCACAAGAATTTGGTGGAATGGGCGCAGGCGTATTAGAATTATGCCTTGCGACAGAAGAGTTTTCAAAGGCCTGCGGTGGAATTGCAGTTTGCTATGCGGCAAGTGCCTTAGGTACCTTTCCAATATTACTTTATGGAGATGACCAGCAGAAGAAGAAGTATCTGCCTCTCCTGGCAAGGGGAGAGTATTTGGCTGCCTTTGGCATAACCGAACCAAATGCCGGTTCTGACGCATCTGCGATTGAAACCACGGCTAAAAAAGAGGGCGATCATTATATTTTAAACGGCCTCAAGCATTTTATTACCAATGGCGGTGATGCGCATGTGTATGTAGTTATTGCCATGACCGATAAAAAGAAAGGCGCAAGGGGCGCATCTGCATTTATTGTGGAAAAGGATACTCCGGGTTTTACCTTTGGTAAGAAAGAAAAGAAAATGGGTATACGTGCTTCTTCAACCCGGGAGCTTATATTTGCTGATTGTAAGATTCCAAAAGAAAATCTCTTAGGCAGGGAGGGTATGGGTTTTATAGTTACGATGAAGACCTTTGATATGAGTAGACCTGGTGTTGCAGCCCAGGCGCTTGGGATTGCCCAAGGTGCACTTGATGAGGCAGTTAATTATGCTAAAGGCCGCACTCAGTTTGGAAAATCAATTTCAAGCTTTCAAGGTATTCAATTTATGCTTGCAGATATGGCTACTAAGGTTGAGGCTGCCAGGGCACTCGTATATGCTACTGCACGTATGGTAGATGCAGGCAAGACCTCTGTTGCTAAAGAGTCAGCCATGGCAAAATTATATGCCTCAGATGTCGCAATGAGTGTTACCACAGATGCTGTGCAGATTTTAGGCGGATATGGCTACATGCGTGATTATCCTGTGGAAAAATATATGCGAGATGCAAAGATTACTCAGATCTATGAAGGCACAAATCAAATTCAGCGCGGTATAATTGCTTTGCAGTTGATTAAAGAGGCAAAGAAGAAATAATAGTACGCATGGAAAGATTCACAAAGCGGGTTCTGTTCTAAGGTGTAAAAAGACCTCGCTTTCACATGATTTCGAGCCTTAAGATGAATATCATTGTCTGTATAAAACAGGTTCCAGAAACTGGAAATGTAAAGATTAATCCTGAGACTAATACCTTGATTCGCGAGGGCGTAGCCTCAATTATTAACCCCTTTGATATGTATGCGATTGAGGAAGCACTGCGTCTTAAAGAGAGATTCTCTGCTAAGGTTACTGTTGTAAGTATGGGTCCGCCTCAGGCAGAGAGTGCACTTCGGGAGGCAATTTCCTTAGGGGTAGATGATGCAGTCTTGATTAGTGATCGTGCCTTTGCAGGATCTGATACTTGGGCAACAAGTTATATTCTTTCCTGCGCCATTAGGAAACTACCGCCTTTTGATTTAATTATCTGTGGTAAGCAGGCATCTGATGGAGATACTGCTCAAGTCGGACCAGGTATATCAACGCATCTTGATATACCCCAGGTAACGTATGTTAGAAAAATAGAAAAAATCGAAGCAGACAATTGTGTTGTTGAGAGGTCAACAGAAGAGGGTTTTGAGGTTATCAGCTCACCCCTTCCGGCGCTAATAACTGTTGTCAAAGAGATAAATGAGCCGCGTCTTCCTTCCTTGCGGCATATGATGCGTTCAAAATCAGCAGAAATAAGACATTTAACAGTTAAGGACCTAGAACTTGAAAAAGATAAGATCGGCCTTGATGGTTCACCTACACAAGTAGTAAAAATATTTTCACCTCCACCCCGGCCTAAAGGTGCAATATTCGAAGGCGAAGCAGAGGATGTGGCAGAAAGGCTGGTTGATGCATTAAAGGACGCAGTGTTACAAGCAAAATCGAGTAAGTAAATTCGTAATTAAAAAGATGTCAATAAAAGTTATTAAAGATAAGTGTACAGGCTGTACGTTATGCGTTAAGGTCTGTCCACCTGATGCAATTACTATTGTTGATAAGAAGGCCATTATCGATTTAGATAAATGCACGCTTTGCGGGGCCTGTGTTGATTCTTGCAAATTCGAAGCCATAGTTATTGAGAAGCAACAAACAAGATGCCAGAATCTGAAAGAATACAGGGGTGTATGGGTTTTTGCCGAACAGAAAAACGGTATTATTCAGTCAGTAGTATATGAGTTACTAGGGGAAGGCAGGCATTTAGCTGATATTCTAAATGTTAAGCTAGCTGCAGTTCTTTTAGGTAGCGATGTAGAGAAAAGTTGCCAAGAATTAATAAGCCGGGGAGCAGATGAGGTATATGTAATTGACAATCCCAAATTAAAAGATTTTCTAGATGAGCCTTATACCAATGCCTTGGTTCATTTAATAAATAAATATAAACCAGAGATTTTCCTTGCTGGGGCTACAGTTATCGGTAGGTCACTCGTATCGCGCGTTGCTGTTAAGTTAAATACAGGCTTAACTGCTGACTGTACTGGTTTTGATATCGACAGAGAAAGTCGTTGTCTTCTTCAGACTCGCCCTGCGTTTGGCGGTAATATTATGGCAACGATTATTACAAGGTGTAACCGGCCTCAGATGGCAACAGTAAGACACAAGGTAATGAAAGAAGCTGCTGTCGATAAGCAAAGAAAAGGAAGGCTCATAAAGGAAGATTTAGGAAGTGAGCTCTTAAATTCACGTACAAGCCTTTTGAAATTTGTTGCAGATTTAACTTCCAAGGTAAATCTGGCTGAGGCAGATATTATTGTTTCCGGAGGCAGAGGACTTAAGGCGCCTGAGAATTTTAAATTAATTGAGGATTTGGCAAAGGCATTAGGCGCTGCGGTCGGTGCATCTAGGGCTGCTGTAGATGCAGATTGGATTCCTTATTCTCATCAGGTGGGGCAAACCGGAAGAACAGTCTGTCCTAAGATTTACATTGCCTGCGGAATCTCGGGTCAAATCCAGCATCTCGTTGGGATGCAGTCTTCGGATATAATCGTAGCAATAAATAAGGATGCGGATGCGCCAATAATGCAGGTAGCTACTTATGGCATAGTTGCTGATTTATTTGACATCCTTCCGGTATTGACAAAAAAATTCAGAGAAGTCTTGAAATAGATTAAAAGTTGCGGTATGTTAAAAGGGGTGATTCAATATGCAGGAGAGAAGAAAATTCATTCGTTTAGATACACGCGTGAGGGTTGAATACGATATTATTGAATCCAGAGGCGATAGAACTGGATCCTTTACGAAAAATCTGAGTCAAGGCGGTATTTGCCTATTTTTAGATTCGCTCATCCAAAAAGATACTTTATTGAAATTAAAATTATTTCTTCCAGAACAATCAGAGCCAATCGAGACAACGGGCAAGATAGTATGGATAGATATGTTTAAGGTTGGAGGCAAAGATGCCCAGGAAGAATATGAGGCAGGTATTGAATTTAGGGATATTGCCAAGGAAGACCAGGAAAAGATATCCAAATATGTATTTGGAGTTCTGAATTTAAATAATAAAGGTAAATGAGACCATAACCCCGAAGCCTCCAGATTAGAGGCCGATTAAAAAGTTAAATATGTATTTTAAAAAATTAGAACTTCTAGGATTTAAGTCATTTTTGGAAAAGACGGTTTTGAATTTTGAACCGGGCGTTACCGCAGTAGTCGGCCCAAATGGATGCGGTAAGAGTAATATCTTTGATTCAATACGCTGGGTTTTAGGTGAGCAGTCAGTTAAGGCCATGCGCGGGGTGAGTATGGAGGACGTGATATTTAATGGCACTTCCAGCAAGCCGGCTTTAGGATTTGCCGAGGTTAGCTTAACCTTTTCCAATGAAAGTAAATTCTTTCCTGTTGATTATTCAGAGATAACTATTACGCGTCGACTCTTTCGTTCTGGAGAAAGCGAATATCTTCTAAATAAGAGCCGCGTCCGACTAAAGGATATAAATGAGCTTCTAATGGGCACTGGAATCGCCAGTGAATCTTATTCTTTGGTTGAGCAGGGTAAGATTGATCTTGTTTTAAGTTCGCGTCCGGAAGACAGAAGGGCGATTTTTGATGAGGCAGCAGGAATTACTAAATATAAGGCCAAGAAAAAAGAGGCCCTAAATAAATTAAAATATACCGAGGATAATTTATTAAGACTCTCAGATATTATTGCTGAGGTTAAGCGTCAGATAGGTTCTGTGGAGCGTCAAGCAGCAAAGGCAAGGCGCTATAAGGAGGTTTTTCAGCATCTGAAAGATTTGGAGATAGACAAGGCATATTTCCAATTAGATCAGTTTAATAACCAAATAAAGGAATTGGCGGCTGAGAAGACATTATCAGTAAACGAGAGCAAAGATATAGAGGCCGCAATTGCAAGCAAAATAGAAAATTTAAAAGATCTGCGAACACGCTTTAATGAAATCGCCTCAAACATTGAATTAGCTGATATAGATGCCCTTAAGGCGGATAGCGCTGCAGAAAGATTTAATGAGCAGATAGCTGTTAATAAAGAGCGGATTGAAGAATATGAGCAAAGAATCACCGCCTTAACCAAAGAAAAAGATTTGATTTCCGAAAGAATTAAAGGTGAGCAGGAAAGATCGCAAGCAATCAAAAGTGAGCTTTCTGATTTTGATAAAAACGCCCGGGAAAAGGAAAATCAGTTAAAAGTGAAAAAGGAGGTACTCAGTTCTACAATTGATGAGATCGAGTCAGCACGCGAGACAATCAAGCGTGCAAAGAAGAATATTTTGGAATTGGCAACTAATTTAAGCAAGGCAAGAAATGACGCCTCTAAACTGTTGAGTGATTCAAATGCTCTTTCTGCCAGAAGCAGGAGGCTTCAGATTGAGAGGGCAAAGGTCAACGAAGAAAAGCAAGGCGTTGAAGCTAATTTTAGCCAGGCCGAAGCTAGTTTTAAAGAAAAGACAGATGCAGTCCAGGCGATAAGGGAAACACTGGAAGCTGAAAGAGAGAATCTTTCTAATAATAAGCTCACGTTAAAAAAATTAGAAGAAGACATAGTGACTCTTGAGAAAAAACTTTCTAATTTAGTGTCTAAAAAAGAATTTTTGCAAAATCTTAAATCGAAATATGGTGATTTTCCTGATGCCTGCGATGGCATAATTATCTTTGAGGCTGATAATCTAAAGCCAGGTATGGGTATTTTGGCAAAAGTTGATACTATTGAACAAATAGAGGAGAATTTATTAAATAGCCTCCAGTTTGAGGGCGGCAGCAAGAAGCAAATAAAGGTTAAATTAAAAATTATTGATCTGGATATTGAAAAGATTGCCGAAGAAGAAGAGGCGCTTGAGGCTAGGCTTGCGCAAGAAGGCCTCAAGAAAAACGAACTCCTAGACCTTATTCAAGCAGGATCCAGATCTCAAATGCAAAAAGAGGAAGAATTAAAGAAAGAAGAGATTTCTTTTGCTAATACGAAAATGCAATTTGATTTGTTTAAAGAGGAGATTAATAAATTAAATGGGGAAGCAAATATCGTAGAGGAGGAATTTCAGGAAGTCACATCAGAAATGACCACACTGCGTGAGGCCCTAGAGAAATCAAATAATAAAGTAGATTCAATCGACTCTGAAATTAAAAATAATGAGCAGTCTATTTCTCAATCTGAAGAGCTGATTGCTGATTTAATCCAGAAGCGCGAGTCACAAACAGTGGACATCGCTCAATTGGAGACCTTAATTGCAAACATTGCTCCTAGGCATCAGTCCCTAGAGAATTCATTACGGATAATCGAGGCCTCACTCACTCAGGATAAAGAAAAAGATACACTTAACCAGGCTGAGAGTGAGGATTGCCGAAATAAGGCTAAGCGGCTAATTGGGCAAATTGAGAAAGCAAAAATAGATATTGAATCGACAACTAAAGGCAAGGAAGAGGTCTTGGTCCGCTTAGGAGCATTGAAACAGGAAAAGGAAGTCACCTTAGAGAAGATTAATGCAATTCAAGAAGATACTAACCAAGAGAATACCATGCTTGATAAAAGTCGCCAGGCCAATTTTCAGATAACATCGAAAGAACAAGAGATAAATTTCAAGATCTTAAATCTTAAAAACAGAATTGAAGCCAGCTACCATGTTAATTTGGATATAGTTGGCGATACTTGCCAGCAGTTGTCGCAGGAGTCTACATTAGAGATAGATGCAGAGATTGAGAAGTTAAAGCAAAAAGTCGATTCTTACGGAAATGTAAATCTTGTTGCTATTGAAGAATATGAAGAACTCAAAAAAAGATTTGAATTCTTATTAAATCAACAGAATGATTTGTTAACTGCCAAGGATTCTATCCACAAGGCAATACTTAAAATTAACCAGACAACTCGGAAGATGTTCAAAGAGACATTTGAAAAGATTAGAGATCATTTTAAGGATTATTTCAGATTGTTGTTTAATGGCGGAGATGCCCAGCTTTTGCTCAGTGATGAAAACAATATCTTAGAGTCCGGTATTGAAATTGTGTGTCGTCCGCCTGGAAAGAAATTACAGAACATATCACTGCTTTCAGGTGGAGAGAAGTCACTTTCTGCAATTGCCTTAATTTTTGCCGTATTTAAGGTGAAGCCTTCACCATTCTGTGTCTTAGATGAGATAGATGCAGCACTTGATGAGAGTAATATTGATAGATATAATAAGGTGCTGCAGGAATTTATTAAGACGACACAGTTTATCATCATAACCCATAATAAAAAGACCATTACCAATGCTGATGTTATGTATGGCATCACTATGCAGGAATCTGGAGTTTCTAAGATAGTCTCTGTTAAATTTGCTAAACAGGAGGCAGCCGATGCCTCAAAACCCAAGCCAGTAAAATCTCCCGCATTAAAAGAATAGCCATTCTTGCTACTTTTTGCACATATTCTGAAAGCACCTAAGCCATTATTTCTTGATTTTTTGTTTATACTTCAATAGATCTTAAGACTGATTATTGCCTATTTTTCATACTTCAAAAGAGCAAAAAAACGAGGCAGGCACATTGGTAATAACTGATTGACAGGCAATAATATATGGTGTAAAATAAAATGCAATTTTCCTAGATTCTACCTGAATTTGAGCTGATAATATGAGGATGAAGAGGCCTTGATAAGGTCGCATCCCGCCTTTCACCCTGCAAATGAAGATTTCTGCTTTAATCTGTGTAAACCTGTGTATTGTGCCCCATACAATCCGAGGGATTATATGGGAAGAGCAAAGTGGAGGAGAAATATGAGTATTCCTAAGAAAAAAGAAGACGTATCCACAAGTGTTAATGAGCGTCAGAAGGCCTTGGAATTAGCCCTTAATCAGATTGAGAAACAATTTGGTAAGGGCTCGATTATGAAGTTGGGTTCAAATGTGGTTTTGAATATAGATTCAATACCAACAGGTGCATTTTCCCTTGATTTGGCTTTAGGCGTCGGAGGTATACCGCGCGGCAGGGTAATAGAGATATTTGGCCCAGAGTCATCGGGAAAAACAACACTTACTTTAAGCGTAATATGCCAGGCCCAGAAAAAAGGCGGGGTGGCGGCTTTTATTGATGCTGAACATGCCTTTGATTCTGCCTACGCCAAGAAAATAGGTATTAATCTTGATGATTTGTTGATTTCTCAGCCTGATACTGGAGAACAGGCATTGGAAATCGTAGAGACCCTAGTCCGTTCTAATGCCGTAGATCTAGTAGTTATTGATTCTGTCGCTGCCTTGACCCCGCGTGCTGAGATTGAAGGTGAAATGGGAGATACATTTATTGGATTACAGGCGCGCCTAATGAGCCAGGCCTTGCGAAAGCTTACTGCCGCTATCAGTAAATCCAAGACATCCGTGATTTTTATTAATCAGATTAGGATGAAGATTGGGATTATGTTTGGGAATCCTGAGACAACCCCGGGTGGCAGGGCTTTAAAGTTCTATTCATCAGTGCGAATTGATTTGCGCCGTCTGGGAGTCATCAAATCTGGCGATGAGGTTATCGGCAATAAAGTAAGGGCGCGGATTGTAAAAAACAAAGTTGCGCCACCATTTAAAGAAACAGAATTTGAAATTTTTTACAAGGAAGGCATTGATTGGTTAGGCAATTTATTAGATACTGCGGCCAAATGCGAAATTGTCGAAAAATCTGGGACCTGGTATGTATATGAAAAACTAAAATTAGGCCAAGGTAAAGAAAAGGCAAAGCAATATCTAAAAGATAATCAAAAACTTATAAAAGAGATTGAGGCAAAGATTAAGGAAGCTATTAAGGATAAAATGTAAAGGAGGATATTTTATGTTTCTGTTTAATATTTTTCAAAAGAATAAATTTGCCCTGCTTTCGTTTGCCCTTTTAGTCGGGTTGATTATTGGCTTGACTCTGACAGCAAGGTTTAATATAGACACTAAGACGCAGAGTGCTGATTTTGATTATACATCAGGCAGCCAGGCAAATGTATTTGAGGATAACTCGTTTGAGAATGCCGTAATCAATGTTGCTGAGAGAATAGGCAAGGCGGTTGTGTCTATAAGTTCAGAATCTGTACAGCAGAGAAAATATAGCAAGAGATATAGCGCTCCTTTTAGCGAAGGTCCTTTTGAGGATGATTTCTTCAATAAATTCTTTGACGATTTTCTTGGTCAGTTGCCGGATAGAGAGTTTAAGAGTATAGGTCTGGGCTCAGGCGTTATAATTGATGCTAACGGCTACATCCTCACAAATGAACATGTAGTGAAAAATGCAGATAAGTTGACAGTAAAACTTTCTGATGGCAGAGAGTTCAAGGCAGTGCTTAAGGGCTCTGATTCGCGTTCTGATCTGGCAGTAATTAAGATTGATGCGAATAATCTGCCTACTGCAGTCCTGGGTGACTCTCGTGAATTAAAGATTGGGCAATGGGTTGTTGCTGTTGGTAATCCTTTTGGTTTTGCCTTGCAGAATCCAGAGCCTACTGTTACCGCAGGGGTTGTAAGTGCCTTGCATCGTTCTTTAGGGCGTGCCTTTGGCCGGGAAAAGGATTATTCTGATCTTATCCAGACTGATGCAGCAATCAACCCTGGTAATTCAGGCGGGCCGTTGGTTAATCTTAAGGGAGAGATTATTGGTATAAACGTGGCAATATTTTCTACCAGCGGTGGCTATGAGGGCATAGGATTTGCTATTCCCATAAATAATGCCAAGCGTATAGTTTCAAAATTGATAAAAGGCGAGGAAGTTGTATACGGTTGGCTTGGGATTACGATCCAGAATATTGATGAAAAATTAACCACATATATGAAATTGGATTCGGCAGAAGGAGTTTTGGTAGTGAACGTGCTTGAGGATGGACCTGCTAAGGAAGCAGGCATGAAGAGTTCAGATGTGATTTTGGAATTTGATAATAATAGAATAAAAGATACTCGCGATCTTCTTAAGGTTGTAGGTGAGAGTGTTGTAGGAAACAAGGCTAAAATTGTTGTTATGCGCGATGGAAGACGCACAACATTACAGGTTAAGATTGGCCAGCGGCCGAGTGAAGAAAAATTAGCATCTGGCAGAGTTGACTCAGGTGACATTAAGGAAAGATGGCGGGGATTGGCCGTTGAAGGCTTAAACGAGTCGCTTAGACGCCGTTATAAAATCGAAGAAAGAAACGGCGTAGTAGTAGTTGATGTAGAACCAGCTTCCCTGGCTGATGATGCTGGTATAGTTGTGGGTGATATAATAGTGGAATTAAACAAAAATGAGGTTTCCAATATCGTTGATTTTAACCGGATTAAGGAAAACGTAAAAGGCGATTGTCTAGTCAGGACATCGCGTGGTTATTTTGTCATTTCTTCCAAATGAAGCGATTCGAGCAGGATGAGGCTAGGGCTAAGAATTATGTGTTTCGTCTCCTGGCCTATAGAAATCGTAGCCAAAAGGAAATAAGAGATAAGCTTTATAGAAGAAAATATTCTTCCCAGACAATAAAGAAGGTAATTTCAAGATTGGAGAGCTTAGGCTACGTTGATGATGCGAGATTTGCCAGAGAATGGATAGATTTTCGCCTAAAGTCAAGCTTCGGATTAAAAAAAATCATTCTTGAATTAAGGCAAAAGGGCATAGGTGAGGATATCCTGAAGTTGATTTTGCAACAAGTTAGATTTAAGGATTCAGAGTCAGATGTCCTTGCCTCATTAACAAACAAAAAAATGCGCTCACTTCGCAAGCAAGAGAAGGATGGAATCAAAGTCAAAGGGAAGTTATACCGCTACCTGCTAGGCAGGGGATTCTCCTCCGGCGACATTATAACAGTTTTAGATAGAACAATTAGCCGTTAGAAAATAGTTTATGGATGCAGATACCTTAAGAGGGAAGTTTCTCGATTTTTTTCAAAGACACGCTCATAAGATAATGCCGAGCGATTCTTTAGTTCCTACATCTGATCCGAGTGTACTTTTTACCTCAGCCGGCATGAATCAATTTAAGAACCAGTTTTTAGGCATTGATGTTAAATCCGGGCGGGTTGCTACTTGTCAGAAGTGTTTGCGCACTGGTGATTTGGAGAGGGTAGGAAAAACAAGCGGGCACCATACATTCTTTGAGATGTTGGGGAATTTCTCCTTTGGTGATTATTTTAAGAAAGAGGCAATTCAACTTGCCTGGGAATTTTTAACGCAAGAATTGAAGATAGATAAATCTAGATTATGGGTTTCGGTATACACTGAAGATGATGAGAGTTTTTCAATATGGCTAGAAGATATCGGAATCAATAAAGAAAGAATCTTAAAATTTCAAGATAAAGAAAATTTTTGGCCTTCTGAGGCAAGGATTAAAGGCCCCAACGGTCCTTGTGGACCCTGCTCAGAGATATTCTTTGACTTAGGTACAAAAGTCGGATGCGGTAATAAAAGCTGTTCTCCTGCATGTGACTGTGGACGTTTTGTGGAGGTGTGGAATCTCGTATTTACCCAATTTGAACGCAAGGCCGATGCTCAGCTTTATCCTTTACCCCAGAAAAACATTGATACAGGTATGGGCTTAGAGCGACTCTGCGCTGTAATGCAGAATGTAGAGACTAATTACGAGACAGATTTATTTACACCTATAATTGGCGAGATCTTGACTTTAGTTTCGGAAGATATTCATCTGGATGAACTTAAGAAGAAATTCAGAGTCAGGGCCATAGCAGATCATCTGCGTGCAGTTTGTTTTGGAATTGCTGATGGCATATATCCTTCTAACGAAGAAAGAGGTTATGTAATCAGGAGTCTTATTCGGCGCGCCTCTGCCTTTGGAAGAGAATTAGGCATAGAGAGCGCATTTTTGTATAAGTTAGTTGACAGCTTGGTGCGAAAAATGCAGAAGGCCTATTCAGACTTAGGAGCCCAGCGTGAAAATATAGCTTCAATTATTCAGGCCGAAGAAGAACGTTTTATAGATACCTTAAAGACGCGCGTTCCAGAATTTATTGAGGCAGTTAAGGAATTGAGAGATAAGAGTGTTTCTGAGGTTCCAGCAGAAACCTTGTTTAAATTTTATGATACGTTTGGCCTGCCTTGGGACCTGATGGAAAAAGAGGCTGAAAGATTCCAAATCAGATGTGACAAGAAAAAATTTTCAAAACTCTTGGATAAGCAGCGTAAGCGTTCCCGGGGTGCGTCGAAGCTTTCAAGCTCGATTTTTGAAAAATTATATGATTTTAAGCGCTCAGACATTGAATTTGTAGATGCCAAAACCATTTCCGCAAAAGTCATAGCTATATTTAAAGAGGAAGGTAAGAAAAAGTCTCACATTGGTAAGGCCAAAAGTCTTAGTTTTGTTGAAATAATCTTGGATAAGACACCCTTTTATGCTGAGAGTGGTGGTCAGGTGGGTGATACAGGTTTTTTAGAAAACGAAAAAACGAAAATTGAGATAATTAATACCTTGGCAATTGAAGGGGCAATAGTACATAAAGGTAAAATTCTAAAAGGAGAGATTGCGATAAATGATGAGGTGCGTGCCTCTATAGATTATGAGCGTAGATTGGCTATAATGAGAAATCACACAGCAACGCATTTATTACAGGCAGCGTTGCGCAAGATTTTAGGTCCGCATGTACGCCAGCAAGGTTCCCTGGTAACTGACTCCTATCTTCGTTTTGATTTTACACATCCGAGGGCAATCAAAAATGAAGAGTTAGGAAAAATTGAAGATTTAGTTAATAGCTTTATAGTCTTAAATGATAAATTAAATAAAGAGATTACCTCTTTAGAAAGTGCAAAGGCCAGAGGTGCTTTGGCATTCTTTGGCGATCGCTATGAAGATTCTGTGAGGGTAGTCTCAATCGGTGATTATTCAAAGGAATTATGTGGCGGTTCACATTTAGAATCAACCGGTCAAATTGGTTTTTTTAAAATAATGAAGGAATCATCTATTGCAAGCGGGATTAGAAGAATCCAGGCTTGCACTGAGAAATATGCAAGAGATTTCCAAGCACAAAAGAAGAAAAAAGAGAGCGAAGAACGCCTAAGGAAAGAAAAAGAATCCAGAGAAAAGGAATTGCGGCATCATTCAGTTGAGGTCAAAGAAAAGACATTTAAAGAAGAAATCTCTTCATTTTTAGAGCAGGCAGGAGAGATTGAAGAAGGAGTTAAATGCATCTCTATCTTTTTAAAAGATTGTGATCGTGACCAATTACGCAGATTGACGGATTTTCTTGAAGAGAAGGCTCAGGGGTTAATTATAGTTTTAGGGTCGATTTTAGAAAAAAAAGGAATTTTTGTTGTAAAAATGACGGATGATTTAGTAAAGGCTGGATATCAGGCTGCTGATAAAGGCTCTGATGTGGGCGTACTTCATGTTTTGATAGCAAGGATTAGCCAGATGGGCGCGCTTGCAAGTGGAGGCGGAAGATCTAAACTTGCGCAGGGCTCCTGTGATAGCGATAAAATTCAACAGCTTATAGGAGAGATACCAGAGATTTTAAAAATTAATAAGGACAAGATTAAAAAATGAAAATTCTTAAAGCCAATAGCAAAGATTTGGAAAAAATTTATAACCGCAATTTTATCGACAGGAAACGTATACGTGAATGTGTCAGTAAGATTCTAAATGACGTGCGTCTATTTGGCGATGAGGCGCTTATTAGATATACGCGCAAGTTTGATAAGGTTAAGCTTACAGTTAAGCAATTGCGTGTTTCAGAAAGAGAAATAAGCGGTGCCTATCAGAATATCAGTCCTGATTTTATTTCTACCCTCAAGGTAGTCATTGAGAACGTTAATAGATTCTACAAGAAACAGATTAAAAAATCCTGGAAGATACGAAATAGCGATGGTGTTGTTTTAGGCGAGCAGGTCAGCCCTATAGAAAATGTTGGTATATATATACCTGCTGGTACAGCGCCGCTTTTTTCGAGTGTTTATATGTCAGTGCTTCCGGCAAAACTTGCGGGAGTAAAGCGTATCGCGCTGGTCACCCCACCTAATAATTTAGGCTTTGTTGATCCACACATACTTGTGGTAGCAGATCTTCTGAAAGTAAATGAAATATATAAGGTCGGCGGTGCTCAGGCGATTGCTGCCTTGACCTTTGGGACAAAGACTATTCCTCGCGTAGATAAGATTGTTGGTCCGGGAAATAGATATGTTACGGAAGCAAAAAAACAAGTCTTTGGAATTTGCGATATAGATATGCTTGCTGGTCCGACAGAATTATTGATTATTGCTAATCGGTATTCAAACTTTGAATTTGTAAAAGCAGATCTTTTGGCTCAAGGAGAACATGCGGAAGGATTGGCAATTTTGATTACTAATTCCAAGCGTCTGGCTCGTCAGCTAAAGGCAGAAGTTCAGTCTGGATATATAATTATTACTAAAAATCTCGAGCAGGCAGTAGAGATAGCTAATAAGGTTGCGCCGGAGCACTTAGAGATTCTCACTAATAATCCCAGGCGTCTCCTTAAAAAGATAAAAAATGCAGGCGCTGTATTTTTAGGGCCCTATAGCCCAGTTGCAGTGGGAGATTATGTTGCTGGACCAAGTCATGTCTTGCCTACAGGAGGAAGCGCACGCTTTTTTTCAGGATTAGGGCTTTATGATTTTCTTAAGTCTACACATGTAATCTGGTATTCGAAAAAGGCGCTAGAGAAAGTTAAGGAGCCTTTGGAGAAAATTGGTTCTGCAGAAGGACTCCTTAAACATATTGAGTCTGTTAAGGTACGTTTTAAATAAATATAAAAACCAAAGGGGTTTAATATGAATAAAAGACAAGCTTTAATTGAAAGAAAAACTAATGAGGTTGACATAAGCGGTAGCTTGACTATAGATGGTGAAGGCAAGCAGAATATCAAGACCCCTTATGACTCTTTAAATCACATGTTAAGCGAATTTGCTTTTCATGGTTTTTTTGATTTGGATTTAAAGGCAAAAGGTGATTTGAGTCATCACATAGTGGAAGATATTGGCATTGCCTTAGGCAATGCCTTTAGGCAGGCTGTAGGTGATACGTTTTCTATTAGACGGTTTGGAACTGGTTCTGTGCCAATGGAAGAGATATTAGTTGATGTTTCTGTGGATATTTGCGGAAGACCAAAATTGGTAAGCGATCCTGCACCTATTAATGAAGACAACCTTGATCTAAAAAAAGGTGCATTTTTTGACTTTTTGGATAAGTTTGTAAACAACGCAAAGATTACCCTCCACATTAGAATCCCTCATGATCCAGCTGGTAAAGGAACTGATTCTCACCACTATTTTGAGGCCCTTTTTAAGGCATTGGCTATTGCTCTAGATAGCGCTTCTACCATTGATGAACGCAGAAAAGGCATTCCTTCTACAAAAGGCGTGATAGATCTATGATTGTAGTCGTTGATTATATGATGGGCAACTTACGTTCTGTGCTCAAGGCCTGTCTTTTGACTAAAAAAGATGTAATTATTACTGCAGAGAGAAAAAAAATTCTGGCTGCAAGTAAGATTATTCTGCCTGGGGTAGGGGCATTTGCTGATGCTGTAAGGGAGTTAAAAAAGTTAAAATTATTCGATTTGTTAAAGGAAAAGATAGCTTGTGGTACTCCTTTCTTA
The DNA here is from genome assembly GCA_018830005.1 of Candidatus Omnitrophota bacterium. NCBI lineage: Bacteria > Pseudomonadati > Candidatus Omnitrophota > Candidatus Omnitrophota bacterium. The sequence goes on along the minus strand of JAHJTE010000002.1, from coordinate 218,935 downwards.
GGGGTCTGCCTGGGAATGCAACTATTGTTTAGTAGGAGTCAAGAGGCTCCCGGCGTAAGAGGTCTTGGTATAGTTGAAGGTGAGGTTAAGCGTTTCTCAAATAGATTAAAGGTGCCGCAAATCGGCTGGAACCAGCTGGAGATAAGAGACAGAACCTGTAAGCTATTTAAGGGTATAAAGAATAAATCATTCGTATATTTTTGTCACTCTTTTTATTGTCAGCCAAAAGACAAGCGCGTAATTGCAGCCGGGACTTTTTATGGCCGCAGTTACTGCAGTGTGCTTTCTAAGGGCAATATCTATGGCGTTCAATTTCATCCTGAGAAGAGCCAAAAAACAGGACTTAAGATTTTAAGTAACTTTTTAAAGTAGGTTTAAGCAATGTTAATTATTCCAGCAGTAGATATCAAAGATGGCAAGGTCGTAAGGCTGTATCAGGGGGATTTTTCTAAAGAGTCTCAATATGGCCAGGATCCTCTGGAGGCTGCTTTGCATTGGCAAGATCAAGGGGCGCAGCTTATACACATCGTGGATTTAAACGGAGCCCTAGAAGGCAAACCCATAAATAAAGACCTGCTAGTTAAAATAATAAAGGCGACCTCTGTTGAAGTAGAGGTAGGCGGTGGCCTGAGGGACGTTGCTATAATTAATGAATTCTTAGATGCAGGGGCCAGGCGTGTAGTGCTTGGCTCAAAGGTATTCTCGGATTATTCATTTTTGGATAATTTTAAAGGTATGGCAGGTGAACGTATTGCCGTAAGCATTGATGCAAAATTTATCAACATCAGAGAGAAGAAGGATGGGACTACTGAAATAATTATGGATGTCTCCAATTTTGGGTGGTTAAAATCACAAGAGGTGAATTTAGGTGATATCTTGCAAAAATTCTATGATTATGGAATCAGGTTTATTAATTTTACTAGTATTGCGCGCGATGGCACAATGACAGGGCCGGATTTTGCGGCAATTGAAGTAGTTTTAGCCTGTGCGCGGAATTTCTCAAATTTAAACTTGATTGCATCCGGAGGTATTACTACTCTATCTGATATTAAGCGACTTAAGGAACTAAATTCTCTTTATGGAGCAATTGTGGGCAAGGCCCTTTATGAAGGAAAACTTGATTTTAGGCAAGCGCTAAGCTAGATAGAGATATGTTGACCAAACGAATAATCCCTTGTCTTGATGTTAAGGATGGCCGCGTTGTAAAAGGAGTGAAGTTTTTAAATCTTAGAGATGCAGGTGATCCTGTTGAGATTGCAAAGATTTATGAGAAAGAAGGTGCAGATGAGCTCGTTTTCTTAGATATAACCGCAAGCTTTCAAAAGAGAAACATTCTACTTGATGTAGTAGCAAGGACAGCTGAGGCTGTATTTATGCCTTTTACTGTTGGCGGCGGCATACGAGACATCAATGATATGCGTGAAATCTTAAATGCCGGCGCAGATAAGATAAGCATTAATACAGCAGCAATTGAGAATCCGCAACTTATTAAGAAATCTTCGCGTCGTTTTGGCGCACAATGCATTGTAGTTGCAATTGACGCAAGGCGTGAAGGAAAGATATTTAGGGTTTACAGTCATGGCGGAAGAGTGCCTCGTAGGTTAGAGGCAATTTCCTGGGCAAAGAAGGCTCAAAGGTTAGGGGCAGGAGAGATATTGCTTACGAGTATGGATGCGGACGGGACTCAGGAAGGTTTTGATTTAGAACTGACAAGAAAAATGACTTCTGCCTTATCGATTCCAGTCATTGCATCAGGCGGAGCTGGCAGGGTTTCTGACTTTGCTGATGTCTTGATTAAGGCTAAAGCAGATGCAGCCTTGGCAGCAAGCCTATTTCATTTTCGAAAGCTAAGTATTCCAAATTTAAAAAGATATTTAAAAAGAAGAGGCATTCCAGTAAGATTATGAAGACAAAAAAAAGAAAAACGAAAAATCTTAAGTCATTACAAAAGTGTGCAAGAAATCTCAAGTTGAAGTTTGATAAGAACAAATTAATCCCGGCTATTATCCAGGATTATAAAACTAAAGAAGTCTTGATGCTTGCTTATATGAATAAGGACTCACTTTCAAAAACATTAAAAGATGCCAAGACATGTTTTTGGTCACGTTCAAGAAAGAAATTCTGGACCAAGGGAGAGACCTCTGGAAATTTTCAAGTTGTTAAACAAATTTTTTATGACTGTGATAAAGATACCCTGTTAATAAAGGTCAGGCAGATTGGGGTCGCATGTCATACAGGCAGCAGAAGTTGTTTTTATCGAAAGATCAAATAGATTATGATTTATCCAAGCGAAAAAGAATTCTTAAAGTTAGCTAAAAAGGGAAATCTGATACCGGTGTATAAACAGATTCTAGCAGATCTAGAAACACCTGTAAGCGCCTATTCTAAGATTGCAGATGGCAGTTATTCGTTTCTATTGGAATCAGTTGAAGAACAGGAGAAAATCGGCAGATTCTCATTTTTGGCAGCTCAGCCTATTATGGTTTTTCAGTCAAAAGGCAAAAGAATAAAGATAATCGATAGAGCCAAAAAGAAAACCCGCACTTTTACAACGCTAACCCACCCTCTGGAAGAGATAAAAAAAATTATGAGTTCTTTTAAGATCGTAGATTTAGCGGGCCTACCAAGATTCTGCGGCGGTCTTGTCGGCTATATTGGTTATGACTGTGTGCGTTTTTTTGAAAGATTGCCCAAGATAAATAAAGACGATTTAAGGTTACCCGATTCTACTCTTATGCTCGCTAAGGATCTTTTGATTTTTGACCATATCCAAAGGACAATAAAGATTGTATCTTGTGCCTATATTGCTAAAGATAAATCTCCCGCTGCATTAAAAAGGGCTTATAGGAATTCTCTGGCTGTTATTGAAGGGAATCATCGCAGGCTAAAAAATAGAGTTGTCAAGGGTAGAAAAGAATCTTTGAAAAAAAGCAAAAATAAATTCAAGATCACTTCCAATTTAAAAGAAAAAGATTTTCTGCAGGCTGTAACCAAGGCCAAGGATTATATAAGAAAAGGGGATATTATTCAGGTAGTTTTATCCCAGAGGTTCTCAGTTGATTTTCGCGGACAGTCATTTTCACTATATCGCAATCTCCGTTCAATAAATCCTTCGCCTTATATGTTTTTTTTAAAATTAGGGAATTTTTCTCTCGTCGGTTCTTCACCCGAGATGCTGGTTCGTTATGAGCAAGGAAAGGTAGAGACAAGGCCAATTGCCGGGACGCGTCCTAGAGGAGTAAGCGATGCAGAGGATGAACGATTGAAAAAGGAATTACTGGCTGATGCTAAAGAAAGGGCAGAGCATACAATGCTTGTGGATTTAGGAAGAAACGATCTGGGCAGGGTTTGTAAATTTAAGAGCATTAACCTAGCTGAGTTTATGAAGATTGAGTATTATTCACATGTAATGCATATTGTATCAAGTATTCAGGGAATCTTAAAAAAGACATGCGATATATTTCAATTACTTATAGCATGTTTTCCTGCAGGTACTGTTACCGGCGCACCCAAGGTCAGGGCAATGGAGATTATTGAGGAGTTGGAGGGTCTCAGCAGAGGTCCTTATGCTGGATGCGTTGGTTATTTTAGTTTTGCGGGAAATCTTGACACATGTATTACGATTCGCACAATTCTGATTAAAGGCAATAAGGCTTATGTTCAGGCAGGCGCTGGTATTGTTGCTGATTCTAAGCCAAAAAAGGAATATCAGGAAACTGTTAATAAGGCAAAGGCAATGTTAGAAGCGTTAAAAATAGGATAGGAGGATTCTATGGCAGTCAGGATTAGGTTAAGGAAATCAGGCAAGTCTTCGAAGAAGAATTATCATTTTAGGATTGTGGTTGCTGATCAGCGAAAAGCGCGGGATGGAAGATTTATCGAGGAAATAGGCTACTATAATCCAGCTAAGAAGCCAGTATTGCTGAAACTTGATATAGCAAGGGCAGATTACTGGTTAAAGTGCGGTGCTGTAGCGAGTGATACTGTAGCCTCGCTGATTAAGAAAGCGAAGAAAGAGAAGCAATAGCAGGTTAGTTTAATTCCCTCTACTGTTTTATTTCAAACAGCGGAGACTATTAAAGGAGAATTATTATGCCAACTCAGCAACCCCCAACATTTATTAGTTTCATTCCTTTTATTTTGATTATGGGTGTTTTTTACTTATTGATTATTCGTCCCCAGCAGTCTCAGCAGAAAAAACATCGTGAAATGCTAAGCCGTTTAAGAAAAAATGATGAGGTCGTGACAGCGGGTGGTATTCACGGTACGATTGTTAACGTAAAGGAGAAGACTTTTATCCTGCGTATAGATGAGAATGTGAGGGTAGAAGTTGATAAGACTGCTGTCTCTTCAGTTAAGAAGATGGCAGACTAATTAAAGAAGGCATTGAGATTATTATGTATAAAAATCTAAATTTAAGAGTAATTATAATCATTATTGTTGTTGTTCTGGCAAGTGCTATGGCGTTTCCACTTGAGAAAAAGATTAATTTAGGCCTTGATCTCAAAGGCGGAATGCATCTTGTCATGCGTGTCGATGATAGCAAGTTGAGCCAAGAGTCTAAGAAGGATGCTGTAGACAGGGCGCTTGAAGTTATCCGCAACCGTATTGATGAATTTGGTGTTAAGGAGCCCACAATTCAGCGTCAAGGTAAAAATGGAATCATTATTCAGTTGCCTGGGATTACAGAGCGGGGTCGGGCAATAGACTTGATTGGTCAAACTGCCTTATTGGAATTTAAATTAGTAAATAATGACCCTAATCTTCTAAAGAAGGCGCTTGCTTCAGAGGTGCCGGATGGCTTTGAGTTTAAGTATCTTGATGAAGAACCGATTTTGGTCGAAAAAAAGGCATCTTTAACTGGAGAGAGTTTAGTAGATGCCACTGTACGTTTTGATCAGACGAGTTTTAATGAACCTATGGTTTCTTTGCAATTCAATTCCAAAGGTGCAAAAGAATTCGCTGAGATCACGAAAAAGAATATTGGTAGGCGTCTAGCAATAATTTTAGATGGGAAAATTAAATCCGCTCCTAGAATCAATGAGGCAATTCCATCAGGCGAAGCTGTAATTACTGGAAGATTCACCCAGAGCGAAGCGAAGGATTTGGCAATAGTGCTGCGGGTTGGAGCCTTACCCGCACCTTTATATATAGAAGAGGAAAGAACAATAGGTCCGCTTCTTGGACAGGATTCAATTAAGGCAGGCATAAATGCAACCATCATGGGAGCTGTTTTTGTCTTTTTGTTCATGCTTGTTTATTACATGGTTGCTGGTCTTATTGCAAATTTAGCGCTTTTGCTTAATCTGCTTATAATTTTTGCGGGATTAAGTATGTTTGGCTTTACGCTTACATTGCCTGGTATTGCAGGTATAGTTTTGACTCTGGGTATGGCGGTTGATGCAAATGTACTTATTAATGAACGCATCAAAGAGGAGTTGGCATTAGGCAGAAGCCTGCCCGGGGCAATCGCAAATGGTTACAGGAAGGCGCTTGGTGCAATAATAGATTCCAATGTGACTACTATCATTGCCGCCACCTTGCTTGTTCTGTTTGGAACAGGTCCCATACGTGGATTTGCCATAACCTTGAGCATTGGTCTTTTGGCCAGCTTGTTTACAGCTGTGATAGTAACCAGAACCATATTTGAATTATTGCTTAAATTTAGAATTCTTAAAAATTTACCCATGCTTCAACTCTTTCGAAAGACAAATGTAGATTTCCTAAAGATTCATTTAGTTTTCTTTATATCTTCTTTATTAGTTATAGTGATTGGTTTGGGTTCTTTCCTGATGAAAGGTAATGAGGCATTTGGTATTGATTTTGCTGGCGGTCAATTGCAGGAGTATAGATTCAAGGAAGTGCCTTCAATTGATAACATACGCTCAAGCTTAAAGGAAATAAATTTAGGCCATGCGATATTGCAGCAATTTAAAAGCAATCCAAAACAGATTGCTGTACGCACAAAAGAAGAATCCTTAGAGATAGTTTCGGAAAAATTCAAAGAGAGTTTTCCTGATAATCAATTCGAGATTGTAAAAGTAGAAAAGGTCGGGCCGCTTGCAGGAGGTCTTTTAAAATCAAAGGCAATCAAGGCGATCATATTCTCTTTGGCAGGGATCCTATTGTATATAGGATTTAGATTTAGACACTTTGATTTTGCCTTTGCGGGTATAATTGCTCTCTTGCATGATATTCTCATTGCCCTTGGTTTGACAGTGATGTCAGGTCGTTCTATTGATCTATTAATCGTTACTGCGTTCTTGACTATAGCAGGTTATTCGATTAATGATACTATTGTTATTTTTGACAGGATACGCGAGGTATCCAGGACATCTCGTAAGATTACCTTGAAAGAAATCATAAACCTAAGCGTGAATCAAACCCTTTCGCGTACTATTCTTACAACAGTATTAACGCTTATTGTAGTTGTCTCGCTCTTTTTATTTGGCGGGGAAGTTTTGAATAATTTTGCATTTTGCCTGTTAGTAGGTTTCGTATCCGGGACCTATTCTACAATATTTATTGCCTCTCCTTTAGTGCTCATTTTGAGCAAAAGGGCTTCACGAAAAAGATTTCACTCTTAATCAATTTTTAGGAAATATGTTTAAGACACTCAAGATCTACCTTAATCAAGAGATTGCCAAAGGCGCACTCCTGGATGAATTCTCGAAATTTGGCTATTCGCATCAAGCCAAGATTCAAGAGGAGGGAGACTTTAGTCATCGAGGCTCAATAATCGATATCTTTCCTTTTACATTTGAATACCCTCTGCGCATAGAGCTGGATATAGACAAAATAGCCTCTATCAAAAGTTTTGATGTGCAAAGTCAGCGTATGCTCTGGGATCATCAAATGGTTATTATACTTGCCTTTAGGCGCAAGTCTTACTTCTCTTTGGGTTCTCTTACTAATGCAAGGGGAGATAGCGTATATATCGCAAGCGGAGGCGAAGAAGTCCCTGTTGATAATTTCCTTGATTTATCTTTTGATGATTACGTTGTTCATACCTACTATGGTATTGGAAAATTTGTTGGGATAAAAAAGTTAGAGCATGAAGGAAAACTGAAAGATCATTTAGCTATCCGTTATTCCAGAGGGGATATGCTTTATGTTCCGATGGCAGATATCCATCTTGTTTCGCGTTATGTTGCCTTTGAAGGCGCTCGCCCTAAATTATCTAATCTTGGATCAGGTGATTGGCAGAAGATCAAAGAGAGAACCAAAAAGGCCGTAAAGTTCATAGCATTAGATTTGCTGAATCTACAGGCTGCGCGATCTACCTTAAGTGGCTTTAGATTCTCTCAGGATACTGATTGGCAGAGAGAGTTTGAAGCCAGTTTCTCTTTTACTGAAACACCTGATCAGAGAAAGGCCCTAGATGATGTAAAAAAGGACATGGAATCTGATAGGCCTATGGATAGGTTGCTCTGTGGAGATGTTGGTTATGGAAAGACTGAAGTTGCGATGCGTGCTGCCTTTAAGGCAGTCATGGATAATAAGCAAGTAGCTATTTTGGTTCCAACGACTATTTTAGCCACCCAGCACTATTACAATTTTAGCAAGAGGCACTCTTATTTCCCGATCAATGTGGCAATGATATCGCGATTCAATACAAAAAAAGAGAATCTTGAGATTATTGAATCTGTCAAAAAAGGCAAGATTGATATATTGATTGGTACACACCGCATGCTCAGCTCCGATATTGATTTTAAGGACCTAGGTTTGATTATAATCGATGAAGAACAGCGTTTTGGAGTAAGGGCAAAGGAAAAATTAAAAAGGATTAGGTTACTTGCTGATATTTTAACTCTCACAGCAACACCTATTCCTCGCACACTTTATATGTCGCTTACAGGATTAAAAGATATATCTGCGATAAATACACCTCCTAAGATGAGACTAGCTGTAAAAACTGCTGTAGCTGAATATGATGAGCGTATTATAACTCAGGCAATAACTAGAGAGGTAAAACGAGGTGGTCAGATTTATTTTGTCCATAACCGTATTGAGGATATCCAAAAGCTATATCTTAGATTAAAATCAATCTTAAAGGAAAAGGTGCGTCTTGGTGTGGCTCACGGCAGGATGGCTTCGCGTGACCTAGAGCAGGTAACGCTTTTATTCCTAAAGCATAAAATAGATTGCCTTATATCAACAACGATTATTGAATCTGGGATAGACATACCTAATGCAAATACACTTATTCTGGATAATGCTGAAAATTTCGGCCTTTCTGACTTACACCAGCTGCGCGGCAGGGTAGGCAGGTTCAACAGACAGGCATATGCCTATTTTCTTGTATCAGGTGTTACAGATTTAAACGAAGATGCCAAAAAACGCCTAAAGGCCATAGAAGAATATTCGCAGCTAGGCTCTGGGTTTCGTATAGCGCTTGAGGATCTGGAAATCAGAGGCGCGGGTAACCTCCTGGGAAAGGAACAGCACGGTTATATTATGGCAGTAGGTTTTGATCTTTATGCTCGTCTCCTACGTTCAGCTGTAAGTAGATTGTACGGCCAAGAAGAAAACAGGAAAAAGCTTTCTATTAGCCATGTTTAATATTAGAAGTTGTGCGAAGTTTTTAATCATTGCCTGTCTCCTTTTAGCGTCGAGTATATTTTGTCTATCGCAGGAGATAGACGGCGACAAGATAGTTGCTGTTGTCAACGATATGATAGTTACACAAAGTGAGGTACAAGACTTCATTAATTTTTCCTATATCCAACTTTCTTCTAGGTTTTCGGGTGAAGAGTTAGAGAAAGAGCTTTCCTATATTGCGGATAAGGCGTTGTTGAAGATCATTGAAGATAAATTAATCTTGCAGGAGGCAGTTAAGGAAAAAATAGAAGTTTCTGAGCGTGTTATTGAAAATAGACTTGAGGATATAAAGTCGACATTCCCAACAGAGGCAGATTTTCAAAGCTCATTATTTTCTCAAAATTTGTCTTTGAGTGACATCAAGAAGCATTTTAGAGAGCAGGAGTTAATGCGAGCTATCGTAGATCGAAAAATAAGGTCAAAGATTCAGGTTAGTCCTTCTGAGATAACTGATTTTTATATGCAATACCCTGAAAAACTCGCAATACTTCAAGGCCTAGAGGTCAGCTTTGTCTTTTTTCTAGATAAATCCGAGGCAGAGCGTTCTTTGCAGAAAATCAAAAATGGTAAAAATTTCAATCTGCTTTTTTCTGGCCATGAGAATTACCAGGCGCTTTTTGAAATAAGAAAGGGTATGTTAGATGCCAAGGTGGAGGCTAATGTTTTCAAGCTTTCACCGGGTGAGATTTCAGATGTTATCGAGCTTAATAACAGATTTTATATTTTTAAGATTTTAAAATTTTTACCACCAAAAGATCTAACATTACCTGAGGCGCAAGATTCAATATATAAGATTATATTTAATGAAAAATTCAACCTTGAGTTCATGTCTTGGTTGGATAAACTAAAAAATGAGGCTTACATAGTTATTAAATAAAGGCCTCATTCCTTGCCTTGATAAAACATGGAAAGAAGAATCGGCCTAACCTTAGGAGATCCTGCAGGTATAGGTGCGGAGATTATCTTAAAGGCATTAAGCAGGCTGTCTAAGCAGGAGCGGCAATTACTGCTTATTATTGGCAGCCGTTTTGTTTTAGAGAAGGTTGGTCTGAATTTAAATAAAATTAAATATGATCTGGTGGATCTGGACAATGTTAAGAAGAGGAACTTCTCTTTCGGTAAGACAAATTTAGACTGCGCTAAGGCATCTTTAGAGTATCTAGATAAGGCGCATCGACTCATAAAGGCAGGTGAGATTTACGGTATTGTAACTTGCCCTGTCAGTAAAAGGTCAATCAACTTAGTAAGGGATGATTTCTATGGCCAGACAGAGTATCTAGGAGGACTTGATAGCGCCAAGATTGTAAGGATGATGCTTTTGGCTTCGAAATTAAGATTTAGTCTTTGCACAACGCATATTCCGCTTAAAGAGGTAAGTAAAAGATTAAGCATAGAAAATATCTACAAGACAATTTGTTTGACGGCCTTAGAATTAGAAAGATTTTTTAAGATAAAGATGCCCAAAATTGGAATATGCGGCCTTAATCCTCACCTGGGTGAGGCAGGGTTGTTAGGTAGAGAAGAGATAGATTTCATTAAGCCCGCAATTTTAAAATCCCAAAAAATATTAAAAAATATCAAGGTATTTGGCCCACATCTTTTAGAAGGCATTGTTTTAAAAATGCGAGAGGGCCAGCTAGACGCTGCTATTTGTTTTTATCATGATCAGGCAATGCTTCCTTTGAAGCTTTTGTATCAGGAAACAGGCATAAATCTAACGCTGGGACTTTCTTTTGTCAGGACATCACCCTTACATGGTACGGCATTTGATATTGCCGGCAAAGATAAGGCAAATCCTAATTCCCTGCTAGATGCTATTAGGTTGACATTGAGATTGGTAGCTAATGCAAAAGATTCGTCCAAAAAAATCCCTAGGTCAGAATTTCCTTATTGATAATAACATTGTATCTAAGATAGTTTCTGCATCTTTGATTAATAAGTCTGATAAGGTTATTGAGATAGGTCCTGGCACTGGTCTTTTGACTGAAAAATTACTTGATACTGGCGCTGACGTAACAGCTGTTGAGATAGATAAGAGATTTGATCCTATCTTAAGGGAAAAATTCGCAACGAGAGCAAATTTTCGTCTGGTCAATGCTGACATCCTAAAGTTCAATTTAGGAGATTTACATCTTAAGACTAAAGTTACTTTAATAGGAAATTTGCCATTTTGCATATCCAGTCAGATTATTGCAAGATTCTTGCCTGAGTCAGAAAGAATCAAGTTTTTTTTCCTTACCATACAAAAGGAATTGGCAGAGAGGTTAATGTGTCCGAGTGGCAGGCGAAATTCAAGTGCCTTTAGTCTTTTTGTACATTTTTTCTCAAGACCGGAAGTGCTTTTTAAAATAAAGAGAACATGTTTTTGGCCTGTGCCTAAGGTAGATGCTTCATTCTTGAGGCTCCTGCCGCGTGAGTCTAAGGAGTTTGAAGGCGTCAACACTCGATTGCTTTTTAGAATTATAAGAATTGCCTTCAATCAGCGCCGAAAGACTTTATTTAATACATTGAAAAAGGAATATGGCGCAGATAGAATTATGCTCTCCTTGCAATCTTGTGGCATTGAGGCCAAAACAAGACCTGAGGCAGTAAGTTTAGAGGGATTTATAAGCTTAAGTAAGGCCTTGGACAGATAGAGAGCGATAAGCGGGGTTTACTTTTTAGTTTATTTCTGTTATCATAAAAACATTAAGAAAGAGAGGCTAATTTGTTTTTAAAGAAAGAGTTACGACATTTAGGCGATCTGGCTAGGATAGAGTTTTCAGATAGCGACCTTGAAAAATACGGCCGTGAACTTGACTCTATATTAGACTATATTCAACAATTGAAAGAGGTAGATGTTGAAAGGATTAAGCCTACCTCTCATGTTATGTGTCTTTCTAATGTTTTCAGGCAAGATGTTGTGAAGCCCTCGATTGAAATCGATGAAGTTTTAAAACATTGTCCTGACAGAAAGGATAAATTCTTTCGCGTACCAAAGATTATTGAAGAGATCGAGAATTTTTAAATTAGTTCAATAAGTCATGGATTCTAAAGATCCCCTTGAAAAAGAAAAGTTGTATGAGTTGACGGCCAGCGGGCTATTATCAGCATACGAGAGAGGCCAGACTAATAGCTCTAATGTTCTGTCATGTTTCTCAAAAAGAATAAAACAGGTTGACCCTAAGGTTAAGGCCTTTGTTAAGGTTATTGATAAGCCGCAACAGGAGAATGAAACAGGCAGGCTTAGCGGCATACCTGTTGCAGTAAAAGATAACATCTGTATTAAAGGCATAGAGACAACCTGTTGTTCTAAAATACTGAAAGGCTTCTTTCCTCCTTATAATGCCACGGTTATTGAAAAACTTAAAAAAGAAGGAGCAATAATAATAGCCAAGACCAATATGGATGAATTTGCCTTTGGTTCATCTACAGAGAATTCTTGTTTTGGCCTGACAAGGAATCCTTGGGATCTGGAATGCGTAAGTGGAGGCTCAAGCGGCGGCTCAGCAGCAGCGGTTGCAAGTGGCCAAGTACCTTTGGCCTTGGGTTCTGATACAGGCGGTTCGATCCGTCAACCTGCTAGTTTTTGCGGCGTCGTGGGTATGAAGCCTACATATGGCAGGGTGTCTCGTTATGGCCTAGTTGCCTTTGGTTCAAGCCTTGATCAGATTGGTCCTTTTGCAAGGGATGTGAGTGATCTAGCTCTACTTTTGTCTGTAATCTCTGGTTATGATGATAAGGATTCTACAAGTGTAGATGTAGAAGTACCTGATTATAGCAAGTTTCTTGTTAACGATATCAGAGGTTTAAAGATTGGAATACCCAAGGAGTATTTTGCTGGCTCAGATGGAATTGCGCCTGAAGTAAAGAAAGCTATCGAGCAGGCAAAAGAGACATTTGAAGGCTTAGGTGCAAAGGTCTTTGATATTTCACTTGCCCATACAAAATATGCAGTAAGTGTGTATTATATAGTAGCAACTGCAGAAGCAAGTTCTAATCTGGCCAGGTTTGACGGAGTTCAATATGGCCATAGAAGCAATAACTCTTCTGCTGTTAAGTCTCAAATCATAGATATGTATAAACGCACTCGCAGTGAAGGCTTTGGGAACGAGGCCAAGCGCAGGATTATGTTGGGTACATTTGTACTGTCTAGCGGATATTATGATGCCTATTATTTAAGGGCTCAGAAAGTGAGAACGATTATTAGGGATGAGATCCATAATGCCCTTAAAACTTGTGATTGCATAATTGCTCCTACTAGTCCCACGACAGCATTTAAAATAGGTGAGAGGATAGATGATCCGTTGAAGATGTATTTATCTGATATCTATACAATATCTGCTAATCTTGCAGGCGTGCCAGCTATCTCTTTGCCTTGTGGTTTTGATTCAGGGAATCTACCGATTGGATTACAAATTATGGGAGCGCCATTTGAGGAAGGTAAGATTTTGCGCACAGCCTATACTTATGAACAGAATACCCCTTGGCATAAAAAGAGGCCGAATATTTAATAAAATGGAATTAGAACCAGTCATAGGATTAGAAGTTCATTTGCAACTTGCAACTGAGACTAAGTTATTTTGTTCCTGTCAGGTAAAGTTCGCTGCAGAGGCTAATAGTAAAGTCTGTCCTGTCTGCCTTGGTTTACCGGGGAGCCTGCCTGTTATTAATAGAAAGGCAATTGAATATGCGGTCAAGGTGGCCTTGGCCTTGGACTGCACTATTGGCGATCAGGTTAAATTTGATAGAAAGAATTATTATTATCCTGACCTGCCAAAAAATTATCAGATTTCTCAATACGATATGCCACTTTCTTATGAAGGTCATATTCTGATAAATAGCGAGAATAAAGATAAGCGCATACGAATACGGCGCGTACACATTGAAGAAGATGCCGGAAAATTAATTCATGAAAAGGAATATAGTCTTATCGATTATAACCGAACCGGCATACCTCTTTTGGAAATTGTGACTGAACCTGATATCAGCTCTCCTGATGAAGCCTACAAGTATTTAGTCACCTTAAAGACCTTGCTTAAATATTTGGCTGTTTCAGACTGTGATATGGAAAAGGGCTCTTTGCGTTGTGATGCCAATATCTCTTTACGCGTTAAAGGCGAAGAAGTCCTAGGAACCAAGACAGAATTAAAAAATATGAATTCTTTTAAAGCAGTGAAGGCTGCCTTAGAGGTAGAGGTAAAAAGACAAGGCAGGCTTCTTGATGAAGGTAAGTCCGTAATTCAGGAGACCCTTCTCTGGGATGAGGAGAAAAGAACAACCATTCCAATGCGCAGCAAGGAAGAGGCAAGTGATTATCGATATTTTCCCGAACCAGACCTTGTTCCTTTTGCCATTGAAAAGAAGTCTCTTAAGGAAATTAGAAGTAGCCTGCCAGAGTTACCAAGAGAGAAGACCAAGAGAATAAGGCAGGCGTATAAACTCTCTGAAGAAGAAGCGCAATTTTTAGTGACAGAACAAGACATGGTAGAGTTTTTTGAAGATTGCAATAAATTATTTAAGGATTCAAAATCTATACTAAACTGGATTAGAGGTCCTCTGTTATATGAGATTAACCAGAGGAATAAGACTATATCCGAACTTTTCATTAAGCCAGAGGATTTCATAAAACTGATTAAGCTTCTAAAGACTGATGCACTTAGTAACCTCACTGCAAAATCTGTATTGACATTAATGATAGATAGGAAAAAAGGCCCGGATGAGGTTATCAATGAGGAAGATCTTGTTCAGGTTTCTGATGAGGCCAGCCTTATAAAATTGGCGCAAGAGGTAATCCTCGAAAACAAGGAGTCAGTTGAAAATTTTCTTTCAGGCAAGGTCAAGGCCTTGATGTTTTTAGTCGGTCAGGTAATGAGAAAAAGTAAAGGAAAGGCAAACCCTAAGAAGGTGAAGGAACTTTTGGAAAGAAAGTTAAAGGAGGATAAAAAAGATGCGTAGACGGATATCGATAGGTATTATTAGCGTAGTTACTTTAGGTTTGGTTTTAGGCGGGATATATATGTTGAGCGCAGAACAGTTGAAGAAAGAGAATATATATCCGCAGTTGGAATTATTCTCTGGTGCTTTAAGTATTATTCACAATGGTTATGTTGAGGATGTAACAACTCATGATCTTATTTATGGTGCTTTAAAAGGCATGCTTACCTCCCTAGATCCGCACAGTCAGTTTCTTGATCCAGATGAATTTAAAGAATTAAAGGTTGAGACCGAGGGGCAATTTGGCGGTTTAGGAATTGAAATAACAATTAAAGATAACCTACTGACAATTATTACTCCTATTGAAGATACTCCGGCCTGGAAGGCGGGTATTATGGCAGGGGATAGAATTGTCAAGATTGAAGGCGAGCTTACTCGTAACATTACACTTTCGGAAGCAGTAAAGAAACTGCGCGGTAAACCTGGAACAGAGGTCGCACTGACAATCTTGCGTGAATCAGAAAGCAGAATTCTAGAGATAAAGATCGTTCGCGATATTATCAAAATCAAAGACATAAAGAAGGCAGTTATTCTAGAGGATGGAATTGGTTATATTCGTTTAATAGAATTTCGAGAAAATAGCGCAAAGGAATTTAAGGCTGCCCTGAAGCGCCTGCAGGATGAGGGTATGCAGGCTCTGATTTTAGATGTGAGATTTAATCCGGGTGGACTTTTAAATGTCGCTATTGATATTACCTCTTCCTTTCTTCCCAATGATACATTAGTCGTTTCAACTCAAGGCAGAAACCCTGCATCCAGATTTGAATTTAAATCACGAGTTAAAGATCCACTCTTGGATATACCAATGGTGGTTTTGATTAATGAAGGAAGCGCATCAGGTTCAGAAATTCTTGCGGGTGCCTTACAGGATTATAATCGTGCCCTGATATTGGGAACAAAAAGTTTTGGAAAGGGTTCTGTACAGACCGTGTTGCCTATGAATGATGGTTCTGCCTTGCGGCTTACGACAAGTAAGTATTTTACGCCATCTGAGCGTTCAATACACAATGTTGGAATCGAGCCAGATATTGAAGTTAAGGCTCAGTTTATTTCTGAGGCAGCGGCCGAAGAGGATACAGAAGACGTCTTTAAGAAATTAGAGAATGAGAAAAAGAAACCAGAAAAAGACAGCAAGGAAGAGAATATTAACAAAGATGATGATTTTTATTTGAGAGATTCACAGCTATTAAGGGCGTTAGATCTTTTAAAGGCAATAAAGGTCTATAATAAGGTTCAAAAAATTGGCTAAAAAGTCAACAGGCAACTCAAATCCATTAGTAATAGTTCTTCTCTGTATTGTCCTGGTTCAGTTTGGCATAATAATCTCTTTGCTAGTTAAGCAAAAGAAAGAGGCTATACCGATTGAGCCTTTAGAGTTAGTTGAGGAGTCTTATCCTGAAATCGAGATAGAAAAAGAGGTCTTGGCTAAAGTGGCCTTGGTGATTGATGATTGGGGCTATAACAGGAGAAATATTCCCTATTTAGAAAAGCTAGATGTCCCATTGACCTTGTCAATATTGCCTTCTCTTATCTATAGTAAGGAAATCGCAAGTTTTGCTAAAGGACATATGCGTGAGGCAATCTTGCATTTACCGCTTGAGCCTCGTTCCCTTCCAGAAGGTGCCGAACTTGAACCCGATACTATACTTACTACAATGGGCAAAGATGAGATATTTAAGATTCTCAATAAAGATTTAAAGTCCCTGCCTATGGTTGTTGGCGTCTCAAATCACATGGGATCTAAGGCGACTGCCTCTGAGCCGCTTATGAGAATAATATTTGAAGAATTAGCCAGAAGAAATCTGTTTTTTCTAGACAGCTTGGTTATTTCTCGCCCTGTAAGTAGAAAAATCGCAAAGGATTTAGGCGTAGGCTATATTACACGTGATATCTTTCTTGACAATGAGCAAGATTATGAATATATTTCTAATCAATTTGAAAAATTGATTAGATTGGCTAAGAAAAAAGGTAAGGCAGTCGGCATTGGTCATGATCGTAAACTTACTTTAAGGGTTCTGGATGATAAAATATCTCAATTAGATTCTGGAAAACAGCAAATAGAATTTGTCTTGCTTTCTGAGTTAGTGGAATAAGTCGATATGAATGTCTTAGGTATTGAGACCTCCTGTGATGAGACTGCGGCTTCTGTTGTCAGAGATGGCAAGAAGGTTTTATCCAATGTTATATCCTCTACACTTTTTTTACATAAGAAGTATGGAGGCGTAGTACCTGAGATTGCAGCAAGGGGACATCTAGAGGCAATAGCATTTGTTTCTCAGGAAGCTATAAAAGAGGCAAAAGTAGACCTTGAAGATATAGGTCTTATTGCCGTAACAAAGCAGCCGGGTCTACCAGGGGCATTACTGGTTGGTTTAAGTTTTGCGCGTGCCTTAAGTTTTTCTCTAGGAAAGGATTTAATAGAAGTAGACCATACTCAGGCACATCTTTATTCTCCTTTTTTGGATGCAAGGCTTAATAGAAAAAAACCTAAATTTCCCTTAGTGGCCTTGGTGGTTTCAGGCGGTCATACGCGTATATTTTATTGTAAGGGCTTTAGGAAGATTCAATTGTTAGGTCAAACTCGCGATGATGCTGCGGGTGAGGCATTTGATAAGGTTGCTAAAATTCTAGGACTTTCTTTTCCGGGCGGTCCTGAAATCGATAAGTTAGCTAAGGCTGTTTCAAGGCCAAGATTGCATTTTAATTGCGCCCGGCTACCTAATAGTTTTGATTTTAGTTTCAGTGGAATCAAAACAGCAGTTCTTTATTTCGTACAGGACTGGCAAAGAAAAAACCCTTCTTGCAAGTTGCCATTTTCTCTTAAGGCAGAGATTGCCGCAGCGTTTCAGGAGGCAGTAGTTAATGTCTTGGTAGATAAAACAATTGCGGCCTGTAAGGCTAGAAATGTGAAAGATTTAATAATTGGAGGAGGCGTAGCAGCAAACTCTCTACTGCGAGAAAATATCTTACAATCTTCTCTTAAGGAAAAGATCAGAGTGAGTTTTTCTGATTTAGAGTTTTGTCAGGATAATGCGGCAATGATTGCAGGGTTGGCATATCATCTGAGGAAGTAAATGAGCTTATCTTTAATAAAACAAGAGAGGTAATCATGCTTTTGACAGAGCAGGTAATATTGCGTCTTATTTTGGCTGCAGTTTTGGGGGGGTTCATTGGTCTTGAACGTGAGATCAAAAAAAGGAGTGCAGGACTTAGGACTCATATTCTTGTTTGTGTGGGTGCTAGTTTGATAATGTTGACATCCGCGTATGTTTTTGATATATATAAAGATATAGCTAATGTAGATCCTTCGCGCATTGTAGCCGGCGTTGTCACTGGAATTGGCTTTTTAGGCGCAGGTGCAATTATTCGCGGCGGAGATACTGTGCATGGTCTTACCACTGCTGCGACCTTGTGGATTGTGGCTGCTATTGGCATAGCCGTAGGCTGTGGTTTTTATCTGGCGGCACTTGTTACTACATTATTAGTTCTTATTGTCTTATGGGCAATAAGAGGCGTTGAGGTTCATCTTAGTAAGCATCAAAATAAATAGATAAAGCGAGGATATAATTTAACGAGTCTAAATTATTGTCTCATTAAAGGAGGGCTGATACATGGCCATGAGATCAAGAAGGGAGGAACCAGAAAAGTTTCTTGATGTAGATGCAGCAATGAGTGGGACATTAACATTCAAAGATCCAGTTAATTTACGTATAAACGGTAAGTTTGAAGGCACGCTGGAGACAAAAGGCTATCTCCAAATCGGGCCAAAGGCAGATGTAGATGCCCATATTATCGGAGAAAACATTGCTGTTGCTGGCAGGGTAAAAGGAGATATTGTCTCTAAGGAGAGATTAGTTTTAGAGTCAACAGCAGAGGTCAAAGGCGAGATCAAAACAGCCAAACTTATTGTTATGGAAGGGGCAATCTTTGAAGGCGAATGCCGCATGTTAGAAGACATATTCGGACCAGATGATTTGGCAAGATACCTAGAGATTGATTTGAATTCTGTTATGGAGTGGGCCAATTCTGGAAAGGTGCCTGCTTTCAAGGATGGAGATAATTGGCGCTTTGAAAGAAAGAAGATTGATAAATGGATAGCATCAGGGAAACTAAAGCAGTAAGATCAGGAAAATTTAACGATGGCGAAAGAAAAATTATTAACTGTGCGTGAAGCGGCAGCCTATTTTGGTATCTCTGAGAAGGCGGTTGTTGATTTGTCTGAACAAGGGACAATTCCGGCTTATAAGATCGGTGGAGTATATTTGCGATTTAAGGAAGATCAGCTGAAGCAGGTTAAGATCACGCCGCGTGTCTTAACGCATATTCGCAAAAGCAGCGTTGACGTTGATGCTTCTTTGGGTTACCGTAATCTAATCGAGAGGATTAACGACTTCCTTTATTTCAATGATTTTTATTTTCTTTGTTTCTTTATTTGCCTTACGCTTCTTTTGGTTGTTTTTAGCTGAAATACTTTCCTGAATCTTTTGATAAATTTCTTTTTATATTCCCAAGTGAGAATCGTTTTTCCCCTTCTTAAAATAAGTAAATTCTAAAAAAGGAGTCTGCGTTATGGGGTTAGCAGGATTAGAGATTTATAAGTTACTACCAAAGACAAATTGCAGGAAGTGTAATTTTCCCACTTGCCTTGCTTTTGCATTGGCGCTGGCTAAGAAAACCACAGACATCACCAAGTGTCCCTTTTTGACTGACGAGGCTAAGGCTGCCCTGGAGTCGTCTTCTCAACCGCCAGTAAAATTAATTACTATCGGCAAGGAAGAGGATGCCTTAAGTGTTGGTAATGAGACTGTGCTGTTCCGCCATGAAGAAAAGTTTCATCATCCCACGGGGATTGGACTCATAATAGAAGATAATACTCCCCAAGCAGAGCTGTCTGAATTCGTTAAATTTTTGAAAGGTCTAGAGTTTGAAAGGGTAGGCCAGGAGTTAAAGCTGGATTTAATTGCAATAAAGGATACTTCAGGAGATATACAGACCTTTTCAAATTGCGTGAAGTTTGTTAAGGAAAATAGTAAGCTAAATCTTGTATTTATTTCCAAGAATCCTGAAATTATCAAAGCTGCAATTGAGATTTGTAAGGATGAACAACCGCTAATTTTTGGGGCAGATGAAAATAATCATGCTCAATTCGCTGAGATTGCAAATAATGCTAAAGCACCTTTAGTTGTCTCTGCTTCTAGCCTTGACGATCTCCATGAACTTGTTAAAAAGCTCAAGCAGAGGACTTGTGAGGATTTAGTATTGCATGTGGAAAATAATAGCCTAGCAGCCCAGATTGAAGGCCTTACTCAAATCCGCCGTCTTGCTTTAAAGAAGACATTTCGCCCTTTTGGTTTTCCTACAATTAGCGTTATTAAAGCCGGAGAGTCTGTGTTTGATGTTTTGAATGCTGGTGCGCTTATGGCTAAGTATGCATCAATCATTTTATTGGAAAAGGCATCAGTGCCTGCAATACTTTCATTGCTTACGTTGCGCCAGAATATTTATTCTGATCCGCAGAGACCTTTGCAGGTTGAACCAAAGATATATCCGATTGGTTCGCCAACAAATGAGTCTCCACTACTGGTAACTACTAATTTTTCACTTACTTATTATACAGTTCTTTCAGAAGTGGAATCGAGCAAGATTTCCTCTTACATACTAAGCGTGGATACAGAAGGCATGTCAGTTCTAACTGCCTGGGCAGCGGAGAAGTTTACTCCTGAGAAAATAACACAGTCTATGCAAAAGGCCTCTACAGAGCAATTGGTGAATCACAAGATAGTTATTATACCCGGTTATGTTGCTGTTATGAGCGGAGATTTAGAAGAACAGAGCGGCTGGAAGGTTATGGTTGGTCCGCGAGAGGCATCCGGGATTAGCGCATTTTTGAAGAATTTTAATAACTAAGTATAGGCACAAGGAAATGGAAGAAGTTAAGGTTAGATTTTTGCCAGATAAAATAACGATAAACGTGCCCAAGGGTAAGACTATCCTTGATGCTGCGGTTTCTGCAGGTGTCTATCTGCATTCAAGCTGCGGTGGAGAAGGCGTTTGTGGCCGCTGTAAGGTTATCGTAAAAAAAGGCAATGTTCAGTCTGCAGCTTCCGGAAGGATTAAAAAAGAAGAAAGGCAAAAAGGTTATTGCCTGGCATGCCTTTCAGTCATTAAAAGTGATATTACGGTAGAGATACCTGTTGAGTCTCGCCTTGAATCTGAGTTGGTTTCCGAAGAAGAGGCCTATGCCCAGCGATTAAAAGGGGTTTACAGCAAGGCCGAGGATATTGACAAGGCCCATTTATTTGTTAGAGAGGATATTTTTGCTCATTCACCTTTGGCCACAAAATTATCGCTTAAGTTAGAGCCACCAGATCTGCAAGATAAGGTAAGTGATTTAGAGAGGTTGTACAGAGAAATAAGAAAACGAGAAGATTTAAAGATTATGCAGGCAGGCCTTACCAATATCAGAAGATTAGGTATGATATTACGTTCGGCAAACTGGCATGTTACAGTAACACTGGGTAAGCGGGGAGGCACGACAGAGGTGGTTCTCATCCAACCCGGAGACACTTCTGATAAAAACTATGGTTTTGCTTTTGACATCGGCACAACAACTGTATCCGGCCAATTAGTTGATCTTAACACAAAAAAGATCTTAGGCACAAAGGCCTCTTATAACCGGCAGGCCAGTTTTGGTACAGATATAATTTCGCGCATAATCTTTGCCCAAAAGTCTGAAGGCCTAGAAAGGCTTCATCATGCTGTCATTGATGTAATGAATGATATGATACGCCAGCTAACTTTTGAAAATGATATTGATTTAAACAACGTTACCTGTTGTCTCTGTGCTGGTAATCCAACAATGATGCATTTGCTTTTAAGGATTGATCCCACATACATAAGGCGGGAGCCTTATATTCCTACTGCAAATTTTGTGCCTGTAATTAGGGCTTCTGAGGCAGGCATAAAGATAAACCCGCGTGGCTTATTAGCCACTGTACCTTCGATCGCAAGCTATGTGGGTGGAGATATAGTTTCTGGGATTTTAGCTTGCGGCATAGATAAAAGTAAAGATCTGTCACTTTTGATTGATGTTGGCACTAACGGCGAGATTGTTTTAGGTAATAAAGATTGGTTGGTTGCTTGTGCAGCCAGCGCTGGTCCGGCATTTGAAGGTAGTGGTGTATCTTGCGGTATGAGGGCAACCAAAGGTGCTATCGAGAGAGTATCCATCAACAAAAAGACTCATAATGTGAAATGTTCTACCATACTTGGCGGTAAGCCTCTCGGTATCTGCGGCTCAGGCTACATTGATTTACTTGCAGAAATGCTATCTAGCGGCATCATTGATAGTTCAGGCAGTATAATCGAAAAAAAGGCCCCAGGTTTAATAAAGTCAACCCAGACAGGGAAGTCTTTTATCGTTGTGGACAAGAAAAAATCTGCTACAGGTAATGATATTATAATTACGGAAGGAGATATAGATAATTTAAAGCGCTCAAAGGCAGCCATATTTGCTGCTTCAAGCACCTTAGTCAGACATATGGGCTTTGAAATGAGCGCAATAAAGAAAATATTTATTGCAGGAGGTTTTGGTACGTATCTGGATATAAAAAAGGCAATTACCATAGGTTTGTTGCCAGACCTTAAACTAGAAAGATTTGAATTTGTAGGAAACAGTTCTTTAGCCGGGGCAAGGGCGATTTTACTATCGAGCCAGGCCTTGAATCAGGCTGAGGAACTTGCCAGAAAAGTAACCTATTTTGAACTTTCTGTTGAAGATACATATATGGATGAATATATGGCAGCTTTGTTTTTTCCTCATACAGATAGGAGTAAGTTTCCCAGTTTTAAATTATAAACAAGATTGATAAAGGGCTTATGGCGTTTACCATTGCTGTTGCTGGAAAAGGCGGCACAGGAAAAACTACTATAGCGGCAGTTATATTAAAAATAATTATTGCCGATAAATTAGGTTCAGCCTTGGCAATTGATGCTGATCCGAACAGTAATCTGGGTGAAGTATTAGGTATAACTGCAGGCACTTCTATAGGCGAATTGATTGATTCTGTAGCTAAAAATCCTCAATCAGTACCCCCCGGTATGACCAAAAAGGATTTCCTGGAACTAGAGATCGAACATTCGCTTGTTGAAAATAGCGGTTTTGATTTATTGAGCATGGGAAGACCTGAGGGGCCCGGGTGTTACTGCTATGCTAATAATCTCCTCAGGGATACAATTGGAAGAATTATAAATCAGTATAATTTCTGCGTTATTGATAATGAGGCAGGCATGGAACATTTATCCCGCCGAACTACAAGGGCAGCTGATTATTTTATTTTAGTAAGTGATGCAACAGTAGTTGGCATGCATTCAGCTGCCAGGATTAAAAAATTGGCTGATGAGTTGGAATTTAAGTTTGATAAGACATTTCTTTTAATTAACAGGGCAAGGGATAACCTAGTTTTGTCTGAGGAGCTGACTCAAGTTCATTTTGATAAGATTTATCAATTACCCTTTGATGATGAAGTGCTTGATTTAAGTATTAAAGGTGAATCTGTTTTTAAGCTTAGTAAGGAATCAAGGCTTTTAAAAAAAATGGAGGCGTTTAAGAGAGATCATGGCTTTAGAGCTAATTAAAGAAACTTGGTCAAGCAGCATTAATACGGTTACTATCGGAGCCACAAAACAAGAAGGAGGCAGCCGGGGTTCTACGATTACAGTGGGAGGCGAAACCGGCCTGTCCTTTCTGCATCAGGAGACAAAGATGCCG
This sequence comes from Candidatus Omnitrophota bacterium, assembly GCA_018830005.1. NCBI lineage: Bacteria > Pseudomonadati > Candidatus Omnitrophota > Candidatus Omnitrophota bacterium. Next base: position 195,588 of record JAHJTE010000002.1, on the reverse strand, counting down.
CATCAGCCCCAGCTGGTTTTTGAGATCTGGGATATTGAACCAGACTGGCCAGATAGTTTAAAGGCCCAGTATGATGCAGGTATCCTGAAAAACACACTAGAATGGGCTAAGGTCTGCAAAGAAAAGTTTCAGGCTAAGGGCTTGGCCTTGCGTTTAGCTGGCATTCATCCTGATAATGGAAACAAACCAGCTGATAGCATTGTAAAATTAGTTCAGGATTTATTAAAGACCGTGGACTTACCATTAATTATCTTAGGTTGTAACGATGAGGTTAAAGATAACGAGGTCTTGCCAAAGATCTCTGAGGCTACAAAGGGAGAGCGGTTATTATTTGGCGAGGCAGTCCAGGATAATTATAAGACCTTAGTTGTTTCGCTTTTGGCTGACGGTCACAGCATTATTGCCCAATCACCCATTGATATCAATATTGCTAAACAGCTTAATATCTTGATTTCGGATATGGGATTCCCGGCTGAGCGTATTGTAATTAATCCAACTGTAGGCGCCCTTGGATATGGCTTAGAATATGCTTATTCGATTATGGAGCGTGCAAGATTAGCTGCTTTAGCCGGCGATACAATGCTTGCCATGCCTTTTGTTTGTTTAGTTGGTCAGGAGGCCTGGAGGGCAAAAGAGGCAAAGGCAACCAGCGATGAGGTTCCTGAATGGGGATCTCAAACAGAACGCGGCCTGCTCTGGGAGGCATTGACTGCCTCTACTTTTTTACAGGCTGGAGCAGACCTTTTGGTTATGCGCCATCCTCAGGCAGTTAAATCAGTTCAAGAATTTGTTGACAAACTTATGGAGAAATAGGGCTATGTTTATAATTGGTGAATTAATCAACGGAATGTATAAAAACGTGCAAGAGGCACTTTCGAAAAAGGATGAGCAGGCTATTATTAATTTGGCTAAACAGCAAGAGGCAGAAGGCGCTAATGCCCTTGATGTTAACTGCGGACCGTTATCCAAGGATCCGGTTAGTGATATGAAGTGGTTAGTGAGCGCTATTCAGAAGGGCTCTAATTTGCCGCTTGCCATTGATAGTACTAAGCCAAATGTTATTCAGGCAGGTCTTGAGCTCATAAAGGGTAAGGCGATTATTAATTCCACAAGCGCAGACCCAGAGCGTCTTGAAATTTATGTAAACATGGCCAAGAAGTACAATGCCTCTTTAATTGCCCTTACAATGGACAAAAAAGGAGTACCGCAAGATAAGGACAGGCGTTTAGAATTGGCAGCACAGATACTAGCCTTTGCACAAGAGAAAGATTTTAATATTAATAACATATATCTAGATCCAATAGTTTTACCGGTCAATGTTGCTCAACCCCAGCTTAAAATGATTTTAGAGGTTTTGCATGAATTTAAGGTGATTTCCGATCCTGCTCCCAAGACAGTTGTGGGTTTAAGTAATGTTAGCCAGGGTAGCTGCCAGAGGAATATTATAAACAGGGTTTTTCTAACTATGGCAATTGGTTACGGCCTGGATGCAGCTATCGTTGATCCTTTAGATAAGGAACTCATGGATGCAGTAATAACCTCTGATCTACTGCTCAATAAACATATATACTGCGATTCCTTCTTGAGCGCATACCGGAAGAAGTAAATATAGCCAACAATGGCGGGGTAGCTCAGCCTGATAGAGCAGTCGGCTCATACCCGATTGGCCGAGAGTTTAAATCTCTCCCCCGCCACCAAAATAAAAAACAGGGCTTGTATTCCATTAGGACATATGGTATAATTTTGTTAGGTATAATAATAGGACATATGTCCTATTATTATTTTAAATAAAGATGAAAAAGGTTATTATTGAAGATAGGCAGAAATTAAGGCGAATCTTAGAAGAGACCAGGATGTCTCGGTCTCAATTGGCTAAGCTTGTTGAAGTCAGCTATAAGACAGTTTATCGCTGGCTGGATAAGGGTATTAACCCACATCCTGGCCAATCCCGAAGAATCGATGAATTATTTAAGGAACACATTGATTTAAGGGAGTTGGTTGTAAAATTAAAGCATGATTTAAGCCAGCCTATAAAAATTCTAAGGAATAATAAGGCCTTGAAGGAAAGGTTTTTTCTGGAGATGACCTATCATTCCAATGCAATTGAGGGAAGTCGCATGAGCCTTAAAGAGACAGAAACCGCGATTAAGGGAGGAAAGGTAAGGGGAAAAGAGCTTTTTGAGGTCTTAGAGGCAGTAAATCATAATAACGCTTTAAATTTTCTGCTGGATGCAATAAAGCCAAGCTTTAAGATTAATGAAGACTACATATTAAAGCTTCATTCAATAGTTATGTATAATTTTAACGATAAACTTCCCGGAAAATACAGAACAGGATTTGTTAATCTTATTAATACAGAAAAAGCGCTTCCATCCGCGCAAATGGTTCCTGTGAGGATGAAAAAGTTTGTGTCCAAGGTCAATAAATATGGCAAGGATGTTATTGGTAAGGTAGCAAGTGACCATTACGAATTTGAAAGTATCCATCCTTTTTTTGATGGTAATGGAAGGGTGGGAAGGTTGATTCTTATTACGCAGTTATTATCCAAGGGTTATCCACCTGCGATTATAAAGATAGAAGATCGTTATAAATACTACTTTGCTTTGGGCAGAGGCGATATGGGAGAATTCTCCAATTTAGTCCAGATGATTTGTGATAGTATAATCAAAGGTTATAATTTCTTAAGATATGATGTTAAATAAAGTCAGGACAACAATAAAGAGATTTAAAATGTTTAAAAAGCAGGATAAGGTCCTGGTTGGGGTATCGGGCGGTCCGGATTCTGTTGCTCTTATTTACGTATTGAATTCTTTAAAAAAAGAACTCAAAATAACTTTGTATATTGCCCATCTAAATCATATGTTGCGCAGGAGTGAGGCTGAGCGCGATATGGAATTTGTAAAACAAATCGCAAAAAAATTAAATATTCCCTGTTATTGTAAAAGTGTTAATGTCGTCTCTTTTAGGAAAAAAGGTTCTTTGGAGGAGGTTAGCCGTAATACGCGTCATAAATTTTTCAGAGATATTGCTAGGAAATATTCTCTTAATAAGATTGCCCTGGGTCATAATAGAGATGATCAGGCAGAGACGGTGCTGATGCGCATTATCCGCGGTAGCGGACTTTATGGGCTGGGGGCAATCCGTCCTGTTAGATTGATTGGGGAATTGTTCTTTGTCAGGCCGTTAATTGAGATTTTAAGGAAGGATATAGATTCTTATCTTAAGCGTATAAAAGTTAAGGCCTGCCTTGATGCCTCTAATCTAGACCCTAAATTCTTTAGAAATAGAATTCGCAATAGACTTATTCCGTTTTTGGAATCTGATTTTAATAAAAGTACTCGTTTGTCTTTGGCAAATCTTTCTGAGGTTATCTCTTTTGATTATGAATATCTAACTGATGTTGCCAGAAGACAGATGAAGCGGGTTCTTATTTCTAACAGAGGAAAGAGACTTTCTTTGGATTTAAAAAAGTTATCTAAATTACATATCTCTATGCAGAGAATGGTACTGCGTTTATGCATAGAGAGAATTCTAGGCACAACTCGTAAGTTTGATTATCGGCATTGGCGCGAGATTGAGGATTTGCTTCTTAATAGAATAGAAGGCTCAATTGTGGATTTACCAAAGAGTCTTTCAGTCAGAAAAGACAAAGACAGACTAAGGCTATATACAAGAAAGTATTGATTTTTATTCTTAATGGTATATAATTATTAATTTGAGGCAGTTATGGACATTTTACCACAGAAAAAATTAAAGAGACAGATGAAGAAAGAAGGAAAGCCAGAAAAAAAGAGTCCATTTTTTAATCCGGTTTTTTTCTGGATTATGTTTTTCCTATTACTCTTTTATATTTCAGCAAAGATCCCGCTTGCTATAACTAATGCTCCCCAGGCTTTAACCTACAGCCAGTTTTATGAAACTCTAAAGGATAATGCACAAACGCGTAAGATTAAAAGTTTAGTCTTAACGCTTGAGGAGAGCAGGATTCAAGGTCAATTTTCAGATGGCTTACAGTTTTCTCTATTTATTCCAGAACAGGATGAAAGCCTTATCCCTCTTATTCGTGAGAATGTAAGTGATTTTGAAGTAAAACCGTCCCGGACATTATTAGCAAATATTTTTTATTCCTTGGGGCCAATGATTCTTTTTATACTTTTCTTGTGGTATTTTGCTTATCGCGGGAATCAGATGGGTAGTCGTCTTTGGTCTTTTGGAAAGGTTAAGGCAAAGCCAGCCCCGGATTTAAAAAATAATAAGACTACGTTTAATGATGTTGCTGGCGTTGATGAGGCTGAAGAGGAACTGACAGAGATTATTGAATTCCTTAAAGACCCTAAGAAATTTCAGAAGTTAGGCGGTAAGATTCCTAAAGGAGTTTTGCTTGTTGGTCCTCCGGGATGCGGAAAAACACTTTTGGCCAAGGCTGTAGCGGGGGAAGCTAGTGCTCCTTTCTTTTCAATAAGCGGTTCTGATTTTGTTGAGATGTTTGTTGGTGTGGGGGCTAGCAGGGTCAGGGACCTCTTTGAACAAGGAAGAGCTGCAGCAAAGATGGGTGGAAAAGGATGTATTATTTTTATTGACGAGATTGATGCTGTGGGACGTTTACGTTTTTCAGGTATTGGCGGTGGCCATGACGAACGCGAGCAAACACTTAATGCCTTACTTGTAGAAATGGATGGATTTTCTCCCCAGGAAGGTTTGATTCTTGTTGCAGCAACTAATCGTCCTGATACCTTAGATCCGGCCTTGCTTAGACCAGGAAGATTTGATCGACAGATTGTAATTGATCGGCCTGATATAAAAGGAAGAAACGCGATTCTCAAGATTCATGTTCGTAACATTAAACTAGATGAAAGTGTTAATTTAGATTCTATAGCGCGTCAGACGCCGGGTTTTTCAGGCGCAGATTTAGCTAATCTATGTAATGAGGCAGCTTTATTGGCAGCGCGCAGGAATAAAGATAAGGTGAATATGCCAGAGCTGCAGGAGTCCATAGAGAGGGTTATTGCCGGGCCGCAGAGAAAGAGCCGTGTGATTTCAAAGAAGGAAAAGGAGATTGTTGCTTATCATGAGGCTGGGCATGCCCTTTTATCGCTTTTGACTCCTGATGTTGACCCCTTGCACAAGGTTTCGATTATTCCGCGCGGCACAGCAGCCTTAGGATATACGATGCAGCTTCCCCTGCAGGATAGATATATCATGACAAAATCTGAACTTTTGGCGAGGATGACTGTTCTTTTGGGAGGTCGCTGTAGCGAAGAGATGGCATTTGGTGAAATCACCACTGGTGCGGAAAATGATTTAGAGGTTGCCACAGCACTTGCCAGGCGCATGGTTTGTGAATTCGGTATGAGTGATAAACTTGGCCATATTACATTTGGACGCAGAAAAGGATTGCTATTTTTAGGCAAGGATTTGACTGAGGAACGTAATTATTCTGAGGATACTGCAAAAGAAATTGATAAAGAGATAAAAAAGTTTGTAGAAGATAGATATAATGTTGCAAAGGAGACATTAGAAAAAAATAAAGATAAGTTAAAGCTTCTAGCCTCGACATTGCTTGAGAAGGAAGTCTTGGAAGTTGAGGAGGTTAAGAAGTTGCTCGGAATCTTTGCGAAGGATACTAAGGAAGAATCTTCTAGTAAAAAGAATTAGATGTCAGTTGCAAGAAGACATTTTTCTCTGCCGGCTGGGAAATTTAAGCTAGCGCTTGGCTCGCGCACCCTGGTGATGGGCATTATCAATCTAACTAGGGATTCCTTTAGCCAGGATGGTTTGTTTAAATCTGGACTTAAACGTTCTTTGGTAATTGATAGAGCCTTGCGGCTTGCCAGGAAAATGGTTAATGATGGCGCAGATATAATTGATATTGGCGCAGAATCAACGCGTCCAGGAGCAAGGCCAGTATCAGTTAAGGAAGAGTTGGCAAGAATTGTTCCGGTGGTAAAAAGGATCAGCGCATCTTTGAAAATTCCAGTATCCGTAGATACATACAAAAGTGAGGTTGCAGAAGCTGCACTTGACTCTGGAGCTGTAATTATAAATAATATCATGGGGGCAAATCCGGATTACAATAAAAGAATAGCCAAGATTTGTGCAAAGAAAGCTGCAAGTTTAGTCCTGATGCATATAAGAGGAACTCCTAATGACATGCAGAGATTTACAAAATATAGGTCATTAATTCCCGATATTATAAGATATTTAAAGAAAGCTATTGAGTGTGCTCAAGAGGCAGGCCTAGGATTTAAGCGTCTTATTATTGATCCGGGAATTGGTTTTGCAAAGACAACCCAGCAGAATTTAGAGATCTTAAATTGCTTAGGAGAATTTAGAGTTTTAAAAAGACCTATTCTTATTGGCACGTCCCGTAAATCATTTATCGGCAAGGTGCTAGACGTTGCCGAGACAGAGCGTATTTTTGGCACAGCTGCTTCAGTTGCCTTAGCAATAAGTGCTGGTGCACACATAGTGCGGGTGCACGATGTGAGAGAAATGGCGCAGGTTGCGCGCTTGAGTGATTCTATCTTGAATTCAAAAATTTTAAATTAGTCAGATTATGTTAGAATACGTTAATTTATTGTGGCGCCCGATATTGGAAATCAGCATTCTTTGGTTCATATTCTACAGGATGCTTATTTTCTTTGAGGGTACGCGAGCTGTCCATGTCTTGAGAGGAATAATTATTCTTATTATTGCCTTTTTTGTTTCTCAAAGACTTGGATTGCTTACTATCGAATGGTTGCTTACTAAGTTATTTGCATTTTGGTTGATAGGTACGATCATTTTGTTTCAGCCAGAATTACGTCAAGGCCTTGCTCACTTAGGACAACATCATCTCTTTCATTTGCCGCCAAAAGAAGAAGAGGTAGAGGAGATGATTAAAGAGCTGATTAAGGCTATTCGTAGGTTTTCTTATGAGAATGTTGGAGCAATCATTGCTTTAGAGAGACACCATAAATTAAAAACATTTGTAGAAAGCGGGATTCGCCTAGATAGTATGATTAGCGCTGAATTACTTAATAGTATTTTTGTTCCTGGCGCCCCACTTCACGATGGCGGTGTGGTTATCAGTGGTAACAGGATTATTGCTGCTTCTTGTCTTTTTCCCTTAACGCAACAGCCAGGACTTTCTCCTACACTAGGCACAAGACATCGTGCTGCCATTGGTTTAACCGAAGAGACCGATGCTGTCGTAATTGTTGTCTCTGAAAATAAAGGAGTTGTATCTTCAGCGCTTAACGGCAGATTGGAGCAGAATCTTGATGTTGAGAAATTAGATAAGACACTAAAGAATTTATTAATAAAGAGAAATAAAATATGAAAAGCTGGATAAACAATAATTTGTGGCTTAAGGCAGTTTCTCTCGTCCTTGCTATTATTACCTGGTTTTACGTAAGCAGTGAAGTTTCTCGGGGAGTCTATTTTTGAGAGAGCTTCCAATTGGTAAAGAATAATTATTATGAGGTTAGGTGTAAATGTTGATCATGTTGCAACATTGCGACAGGCTCGTAAAAGCACGCTTATTTCTCCTATAGAGGCGGCAAAGATATGCCTCTTAAATGGCGCTGACGGCATTGTGGTTCATCTGCGCGAGGACAGAAGACATATCCAGGACAAGGATGTATTTAGATTAAGGAAGGTTATTCGTTCGCATCTAAATTTGGAGATGTCAATCAATAAGGATATAGTTGATATTGCCACGCGCCTTAGGCCGGATGTTTCAACATTAGTTCCTGAGAGACGTCAAGAATTAACTACCGAAGGCGGCCTAGACGTTGCATCCAATGAATCTAAAATTAAAAATGTTGTTAAACGTCTTAAATCTTGCGGTATTAATGTCAGCTTGTTCATTGATCCTGTAAAAAAACAAATCAAGGCGGCAAAAAGAGTAGGCGCAGATACAATAGAGTTACATACTGGAAAATACGCCGAGGCTAAGAATCATAAATTGCGCCGCCAACTACTTAAAGACTTAAAACTCAAGACCAATTTTGCCAGGCAACTTGGTCTTTGCGTGGCAGCAGGTCATGGCCTTGATTATTCCAATACAGCAGATGTTGTAGCAATAAAGGGAATAGAAGAGCTTAATATCGGTTATTCTATTATTTGTAGAGCAGTTTTCTTCGGGCTGGGAACCGCTGTTAGGCAAATGCGTAAATTAATGGATAGAGCGTAATGATTATTGGTACAGGTATAGATATAATTGAAGTAGAGCGTATTGAAAAGGCAATTGAGCGCGGTGGCGATAATTTCTTGAAACGAATTTTTACGGTGCGAGAAATCGGATACGCCAAAAGTAAAAAATTATCTTCAATGCATCTTGCAGGCAGATTTGCCGCAAAAGAGGCAGTGCTTAAGGGCTTTAGCCGCGGTCAATTCAATTTTAAGGATATAGAGATACTAAATGATGATGTAGGCAGGCCATTTTGCCGGCTTAGTAGAGACGGATTTAATATTGCAATCTCTATTTCCCATACGGAAAATTATGCAGTTGCCAGCGCAGTTATCGAAAAGAAAGCCCAATTCACATAAGGGAAATTACGGACACATATTTGCCTTATGTGGTTCAGCCGGATTGACGGGAGCTGCAATACTCACAGCGCGCTCAAGTCTGAGAACAGGAGCTGGATTAGTTACGCTAGGCATACCAAAAAGCCTTAATAATATATTCCAGAAGCAATTAGTTGAAGTAATGACCCTGCCTTTGGCCCAGACAAGCTCTCAGTCAGCCAGTATTAAGGCCTTACCAAAAATAAATAATTTTCTAAAGAAGGTAGACGTTCTGGCAATAGGTCCCGGATTATCATTAAATCTATCGACACAAAAATTAGTTCGCAGTATTATTGCTCATTGTAAACTGAAGATGGTTATTGATGCTGATGCAATAAATGCCTTGGCTGCAAATTTAAAGGTATTAAAACTAAGGGCAAAAAAAAGACTCAATAGGAATTTAGTCTTAACACCCCATCCAGGAGAGATGGCCAGACTTATTGCCAAGTCCACCTCTTATGTCCAGGGCCACAGAAAAGAAGTTGCTTCTAAATTCTCAAAAGAATTTGGTCTGACGCTTATCTTGAAAGGTTATCGAAGTATTGTTGCTGATTTCTCCGGCAAGGTTTATATTAATACTACAGGAAATCCAGGTATGGCAACAGCTGGATGTGGAGACGTACTTACAGGCATTGTTGCTTCTTTCCTAGCCCAAGGTTTGGATGTTTATTCTGCGGCTAAGTATGCGACATATATCCATGGCCTAGCAGGCGATTTAGCAGCAAGGGAAAGTGGCGAGTTGAGTTTAATCGCCTCGGATTTAATTGAAAGAATCCCTGAGGCAATAAAAAAAAGTAGTCAATAATTTAAATGCTGGCGTAGCTCAGTTGGTAGAGCACCTCACTTGTAAAGCGATAGAAGTATTTTTCCTAACCTCTTGAAATTCAATTAAATATATTAACTCCCAACCACTTACATAAAATATTTTAGTCTCTGCTCTTCCCCGAATTACCCCATTTTTCCCCATCAGATGGACACTATTTGGACACCAACCCCCTAGGCGTCCCAAAGGCACCCCCTTGGGTATGTATATATTGAGTCTTATGGGTAAAATCAAATTGAGGAGTACACCTTATCGCTTTTGATATAGATATAATAAATAGGGGGTATCTTTGGTGCGAATAGCAAAATTTGAAAAGCTTGACAGTGATTGGTATATAGAGGTAAAATATGCTATACTCTATAAGTGGGTATAATGAGGGAGAAGAAAATTATGGTTAAATTATTTCAGACTATTAAAAGCATCTTTGTTGACGAGAAAGGTTTTTGCGTTCCCAAGGACTTAAAGAAATATGTTTGTGCGCACGATGAATTGCTGAAGAAAACAGGCAATCTTAATTTATCAGGCACTGTAATTAAGTTACGAAGGAACGGGGATGAAAAGAAATGATGAATTATTCTTTGATACGAGTGCCTTTGTAAAGTATTACAATAAGGAGCCGACTGGAACAAAAGCAGTTACATTTTGGATAGAGAGCCACAAAAAAGATAAAAAGAGAGCTAATAGGCTCTCTTTATTTTTGCCAGACATCTGTATTACTGAAACGTTTTTGGTATTTTACACTAAGAGATATACAGATAAAAGTAAACGTATAAATGATGATAAATTTTTAACGATGAAAACCAATTTTACATATGATCTTGAAAAACGAAAATATAATATATGTTCTATAACACGTAAGGATATTATAAAAACGTATGAAATATTTGATCATGCAAGAGATATATATTTAGAATATAATGAAGAAAGAGACTTCCTTAGTTGTATAGATGTTTTGATAGTAGGAATGGCAGCAAATTTTAAGAAGAGACATAAAGATTTTTTTCTTGTAACATGCGATTTGGCAATGGCTAAAGTTGCCGAGAGATTGAGTATAGCTGTATTAGATCCGAATAATTACCAAACTTTTCCAGACAGACTCAAGCCTAGCTAAAAAAGACCCCCCATTATTTTAACTAAAGAACACCCAGTGATGAGCTGGGGTTTTTGTTTGACACAATAATTGAACAGAGCTAAAATAACCTTCCAGTGTGTAATAGCATACCCACCACAAAGGAGTGGTTATGGGGCAAAGTATACTAATCTTAGGCCAATGTTAAGCTGTTAGTTTTTTCTTATTTTAGAGGATGCGAGGTTATTATGGATGAAAAACAAAGGCAATTTTTTAAAACTTACCTTATCGGATTAAAAATTATTATCAATATATTATTGTTAGGAGTGCCATTATTAATTGCGTGGCTTTTGGTAACAATCTTATATTTTGTTATATATCCCTTGATGCCTAATCCTTATTCAGACATTGTATTGAATGGAGCTTGTATTATTGCTTTGCCTTTACTTATCCCATTGTATTTCCCCATCATTAAATTGATGACTGCAAATCTAAAGAGATGTATTAGGGAACTTAAGGGGTAACTTTGTAGTATATACCAAAAGCGAAGTTGATTTTAAGGAGAAGCGTTACATAGAAAGCAATTAATGGTTGGCGGGGCGATGGAAAAAAGTAATAAAACAAATTGGAAATGGAAACCAAAACGCTGGTGGTTAGGTTTAATTGTCTTTTGGTTGATAAGCACTGTTGGCGCTGGGATAATTGCACGAAGTGGAGGTTCTTACAGTCACGAGTCTGGATTTACCATATTGATAATGTTGATTTTTGCTATTTTGGCTGCTTGCACTGACCGAGGTTGGAGTATTCCCAAACGCATATTTTGGATAATTGGAATTTGGATTATACACGCCTTTTTAATGATTCCTGCGAGTTTAATTGCAGTTTTAATATCTAAACCTTACCTTGCAGAAAGGACAACTTCTCTTTTAGCTGCGTTCCCGCTTGTTATTTGGGCTATGCATCGTTCAAAGTTTTTTGTTAAGCCAAATGCTAATAGAAAATGAATAAAAAACAATTAATAGTTGCTTGGGGGTAAGATATGAAAAAGATTTTAATTGTCTTATTGTGTTTAGGATTGGTTGGGTGTGCGATAAATTCAGGCGTGGTTCCAATGGGGCAAGACACTTTTATGGTCTCTCGTCAAGCGGCTACGGGTTTTTCTGGTTCGGGGAAACTCAAGGCTAAAGCATTACAAGAGGCTAACGAATTTTGTGAAAATCAAGGAAAGCACTTTCAGGTAATTCATATCAGCGAGGCCAAGCCACCGTATATACTAACTAATTTTCCAAAAGCAGAAGTTCATTTTATGTGTCTTGATGCAGATGACCTAGAGCTGAAGCGGCCAAGATTAAAAAAAGAAGCGGATACTGTGATAGAGATACGCAGATGAGAATATCAGAAAATATGAAATAAGGATGAGGTGAGAGATGAAGAAGATTCTTGTTGTCTTGTTATGTTTGGGTTTGGTTGGATGCGCTAATCCTTCTTATTTTAGAAGAAATAGTAAGTTTATTCCGAATAATTGGTCAAAAATTGCGGTTTTACCTTTTTCAGGAGACATGCGATTTACTCAAGTAGCCACAGACACACTAAATCTCCACCTTTTAGAGCAAGATGATTTCGTACTTGTTGAGCCTTCAACAATTCAGTTTGCAATTACTAAAATAGGCGTAAAAAACGATGTCAATAACGCTATTACTATTCTTGAAGCACAAAAAATTGGAGAATCGGTTAATGCTGAAGTGGTACTGTTAGGTAACATAACTTCATATAATAACGGGTTAACTCTGAATGCTTTTGCTACAGTAAAAATGATTGATACAAAAACTGGACAGATAGTTTCCGTAAGTCATAAGCCAAGCGGGCTATTGATGGGATGGAGTGAACATCAGGCTGCGGTAGCTGCGGTTAGACGAACTGCAAAAGATATGTTAAAAGCATTAAGAGAATTAGCTAATCTGAATAAAATACCACAACATACTAAGGAATCATCTGACAGCGATACTTGAAATTTTAAAGATGTGAGGAAGAAGTGGAGAAAAAGAAAACTCAAAGAATTCAATTGCTTATAAGAAATGAGATGTTTAATAAAGAACTTAATGCAATTATGAAAAGAATAGGCAGGAAGTATTTTCCGCTAGCCAAAAAACTAGATAAAATTGGGAACAGACATGATCCTTCTAGGCAGGTGCTTCGTTTTTTCAAAGTTAATAAATATCCAGAATTAGTTAAAGAAGCGAAAGATTATTGCAATAAGTGTAATGACCTTAGAAAAAAAGCCCTTAAGCCTTTAAGGAACAGTAATGATTTATATGAATTACAGTCAGTCTTTGAGCGCTTTAGGGATTCTTGGTTTGAATTTTGTGATAGATGGTGTATAGGAGAAGGATGGGAATGCAATCTTAGCAATTTGTGGAAGTTTATAAGAGAACCAGTAGAAATACATCTCGATCAAGACCCTAGAAAAGGCAGGGATAGCATTTCAATTACAATTACAAAATGGGCTACTTTAGAAGATATTAGAAAAAAATGGAAGGATGTCGAAAGATTGCAGAAGTATTATTTATCCAAAATAGAAGGTAAGGGCAATTTTGAACGAGATTTGAGATGGTATGATGTGGAGAAAAAAGGATTTTCAATAAAAAAGATTGCTGAAATAGAAAAGAGATTTCATATGCGGGATATTGATATTCTGATTACCAGAAGAATCAAAGACACGATTAAAAAAGAGGATTTACAAGGAAAGGTTTTGGATGATCATCAATTACATGAAGAGATAGTAAATGGTTTTCTTTCTGACAAATATAAAGCAGATTTTACAGAGGCAAAACAGCATTATCTAACTGGTAAGCAAGAAGGAAGAAAAGGTAAATTGATTTCTACAGGTATTTCTCCCCTCCAAGATGTAATCAAGAAAGCTATAAAAAGAATGAGTGAGCAGATAGCTCAATTGAATATGCCTCCCCCTGATAAAGGTGTTCTTTTTGGTTTGCCTCCCCTTAAAATTGGCTGAAGAAATCTAGCCAACTCTATAGCATCTCCATAGAAAAATAAGCTCTTTTAGCACGTCCACTGACGTTAAATAGATAATAATGTATACTATAGCTGTTCAGATTGAATAGGTCTGCAACAGCTTCTTGTTTATTGAGGATAGGAGATGATGAGCGAAATCGTAATTACCGAATCAGTCGTCATACCAGTTAAACCTACCGAGAAAGGCCTTTTGGGCTTTGCTTCCTGTGTAATCAATGATTCTATCTCTCTAAATTCAATCGCAATTTACTCACGTCCAAATGGCGAAGGCTACCGTTTGCTATATCCCATTAAAGTATTGCCCAATGGCAAAGAGATCAACATTTTTTATCCTATTAACCGAGAAACCGCAGAAATAATTAACAAAGCTATATTTCAGAAATACGAAGAATTGATGGAAAAAGTGGTGAAAGAAAATGAAAAGAATGAGACAGCCCCTTAAATCATTATTTTATAATTTAGCTAGCAAATATAAATACTTTTGTAGAAAAAGGATGCTAGAGTCTGACGGCTCATTTTACTATGATGATAAAAGGCTAGCTGAGGAAGAGTTTGCTTGTGAAGCAACAATAGGTAGACAGGTGGCGGATTTGCTGGAGATAGGTCTTATTAAATGTACTAGGGGGAGATGGAAGACCGAGGCTACAAAATATTGGATATTAGTACAGCCTAATAAATTGTTATCCTTTATTCAGCAAAGAAAGGCTAACAAAAATTCTTCTAAGGATAACAAAATGTCAAGTATAGGGCAACAAAATGTTACCCCAAATAAAGAAATAAATAAAGAAATAAAGTATATTGATAATCAATTTTCCTCAGAAAAGGAGATTAAGGAAGGGGTGAGAGGTATTATTAAGGTTAGTGGCAGTAAAAAAGCAAGGAGTTTCTATGTGGATAGAGGCTATGACGGGAAGTTGATAGATAAAATTTTGGAGGAAATAGATGATGAAGCGCTTAACTCCAATAAAGGCCATAAGAGCAAAATGTCTTGATTGTTCAGCAGGGCAGCCTTCAGAGGTCAGAAGCTGCGAGATTACAGATTGTGCTTTGTTTATGTATCGTTTTGGGAAAAATCCAAAGAGATCAGGCATTGGTGGGAAATTTTCAATTCCTACGCAAAAAAGAGATAGTTGAGAAATGGTTTTTCTATGGAACATATGAAGATTAGGGACATTGCTTATACAATATTACAGCCCTAAAGTAGAGTTGAGTGAGCAAAAGTAAGCATTTAAGCTAACAAATGCTAACATATTATTGACAAATGTTGACATATTACTAAGAAATACTAAGAAATGCTAAGAAATGTTAAGGAAAAAGGTTGTTCAAGGGTGTTCAAGTATGTTATTTTACTGAAAAATACTGAGATTTAAGTGTAAAAAGGTTAATTTTTTTGAGACATTTGAACTTAAAAGGTTAATATTTAGCCTTGAAAAAGAGGAAAAACTAGCAGCAATTATACGGGAAAAAGGTGAATTTTAGGAGTAAAGGGAGCTTAATAAGTAGACTTTAGGGGCAAAATAGAAATTTGAGCATTTAGAATGGAAAGACGTTTCGTAGGAATTAAGGACTTATCTCAGTATTTGGGTGTAGCAGTAAAGACACTTTACAACTGGGTCTGCCATAGAAAAATCCCTTGCCATAAGTTCCATGGTGCCTTAAGATTTGACCTTAGGGAAATAGATACTTGGGTAAATAAGAAAGGGATAAAACCATTAACCTAAAAATAATACTTGACGTAACGGCAAAATCATGTATAATTGTAGTCAGTAACAATAAATAGTAATTAGTCATTGTTAGTATTAAAAGTGAGGTATTTATATGGAAGGAATTGATTATAAACAAAAATCTTTTTATGCTGGTCGCTTCTTTAGTCCTTCAACCCCAATAGATAAAAGGAGTCTATTCTCTGGAAGAGATTATCAATTGGATCGTGTTATTGATTTAATCTTTGCCAGAGGTCAACATAGCGTCATTTATGGAGAAAGAGGAGTTGGGAAAACTTCATTGGCAAATATTCTACAGGAAGTTCTTGAACCTTTAGCTAAACATAAGATACTTTGCTCAAGAGTCAATTGTGATATTTCTGATAGTTTTTCGTCTTTATGGAGCAAAACCTTAAATAATGTATCTCTTATAATGGAGGAGCCAAGTATTGGCTTTAGTCAGCAAAGCAAAGAAACGCTTGTTTCTTTAAAAGATTTGGTGGTAAAAGAAAACGGAATAAAAATTGAAGATATTCGTAAGCTCCAACAAATAAAAGACATAAGTTTTGTCTTTATATTTGATGAGTTTGATAGAATCAAAAAGGGTAAAGTAACGGCGTTGCTTGCAGACACAATTAAGATGCTTTCTGATTACTCAATAGATGTTACGATTATTTTAATCGGTGTAGCTGATAGCATCGAAGAATTAGTGAAGGAACACGCATCTATTGATAGGTCATTGGTACAAATTTTGATGCCCAGAATGAAGTCAGATGAACTAAGTGGAATAATTAATTCAGCAGTTCAAGAACTTAAAATGTCGATTGATCCTAAAGTAAAGCAGGAGATAGTACGTTTATCTCAAGGGCTCCCACATTATACGCATTTAGTTGGTTTGGCAGCTACAAGGAAAGCTTTGCAATCTCAACGCTTGAATATCACTGATACAGATTTATTTGAAGGTATAAATGATGCCATAAATGATGCTCAACAAATTATTATAAATGCTTATACCAAAGCTACTACAAGTCCAAGGAAAGATACTTTATTTAAACAAGTATTGTTTGCTTGTGCGTTATGTCAAGTAGATGAGTTAGGTTATTTTGCTCCTGCTGATGTACGTGAACCTTTGGAAAGAATCGTAAAGCATAAAGTGAACATTGCCACCTTTAATCGCCATCTATCAGATTTTTGTTCAGAAAAAAGAGGGTTTACTTTAGTCAAAACTGGAGGAAAGAGAAGATACAGGTATAGATTTAAAAATCCTTTATTACAACCTTATGTAGTAATGAAAGGTCTATCAGAAAAACTTTTGGAGTAACATAGCAGTTTAGGGGGGAGTAATGGCTGTCTATCTTAAAAAAGGTAATTGGTGGATTGATTACTACGCTAACGGTAAGCGTATTAGACAGAAGATATCTTCTAGTAAAGTCTTAGCAGAGCAAGTCCTCAAGAAAAGACTAGTAGAGGTAGCTGAGAATAAACATCTAGATGTCCGAAAAGAATTAAAGATTAAGTTTGAGGATTTTGCTAATGAATATTTAGAGCTTCATAGTAAACCAAACAACAGGTCTTGGCAGAAATCAGACCTTATCATTATCCAGAATCTAAAAAAGTATTTTGCAGGCAAATATCTTTATGAGGTAACGCCCCAAGATGTTGAGAGATACAAGGCAAAAAGAATAAAGGAAGTTTCACCAGCAACAGTTAATAGAGCTCTTGCTTGTTTTAAGTCTATGTATAATCGTGCTATTGAGTGGGGAAAGGCAAGAGATAATCCTGTGCTTAAAGTAAAACTTTTTAAGGAGAATAACAAGAGACTTCGCTATCTTGAGAAAGAGGAAATAATTAAATTGCTGGCAAAATGTAGTAAACATCTAAAACCGATTGTTATCGTAGCTTTAAACACTGGGATGCGTAGGGGTGAGATACTTAATCTTAAATGGCAGGACTGCGATTTTAGGCGAGGGATAATTCACCTACTTAATACTAAGAATGGAGATAAGAGAGAAATACCTATGAATGAAAAAGTTAAGACCGCTCTTATTAGAACAAAGAAACATTCTGAGAGTCCATATGTCTTTTGTAATGATAAGGGTGAACCTTATGGTAATGTAAGAAAATCATTCTTTACAGCAATGAGGAAAGCAGGTATAATTAACTTCCGTTTCCACGATTTACGGCATAGCTTTGCCTCACATCTTGTTATGTCAGGAGTCGATTTAAATACTGTTAGAGAGCTTCTAGGACACAAATCCCTTAAAATGACCCTTAGATATAGTCACCTTTCGCCTGACCATAAGAAGCGTGCAGTGGACGTTTTAAGCAAGCGAATGGACACTATTTGGTCACCAGAGGCTATTGTTAAGAAATCGGAAGAAAAGTCTGTTGTTGTAGTTCATTGAAAGAAAATAAGTTATGATATTTTGCTGGCGTAGCTCAGTTGGTAGAGCACCTCACTTGTAATGAGGACGTCGGGGGTTCGATTCCTCTCGCCAGCTTAACTTTATGGGCAGGTACCCAAGTGGTCAAAGGGGACAGACTGTAAATCTGTTGCGCATAGCTTCGCAGGTTCAAATCCTGCCCTGCCCACCATTAAGTAAACTTAAGTAAGTTTTGAGGTGGTGGGTCTTGTAATAACCTCAAACCAGCAACGCGGGCATAGCACAGTGGTAGTGCAGCGGCCTTCCAAGCCGCCTACACGGGTTCGAGCCCCGTTGCCCGCTCCATCAGCCAAACCCTATCCAGATTAATAATATGTCTAAGGTCAAGAAGATCCTGTTTATAAACGCTAGCCCGAGAAAAGGCGGCAACACTGATATTGTACTTAGCAAAATCAGTAATTCTATTGGCAAACGCGCACAATCCGAAACCATTATTATCAATGATTTAAATTTTCGTCCTTGTCAGGGTTGTGAGGAATGCGCAGAAGGCGCAGTTTGCATTCTAGATGACGACCTAGGAGGCATTTACAAAAAAATTGCTGATTCTGATGTTATTATTTTTGGCTCGCCTATTTATTTTGGCAGCTTAAGTTCCCAGGCCAAGATGTTGATTGATCGCATGCAGCCTTTTTGGGTAGCAAAGCAAAAGCGCCTAGAGGAGCCTTCTTTAACAAAGGAGGCAACATTAAATATAAAAAGAAAAAAAGGTTTTTTGGTTTTGGTATCTGGTTCAAGCAGAGAATACTTTTTTGAAAATGCCAAGCAGATTATCAAGAATTTCTTTGATGTAGTTAATACTCAGTATTGCGGTCAGTTATTTTATGCAAAGATAGATAAAAAAGGCGAAATCCTGGATTTTCCCGGCATAGAAAAACAGGCAAAGGATATTGCCGAGGCTGCTTTAGAACTTTAGGAGTGCTGGATGCGAAATTTAAAAATAAGATTATTAGTTTTTTTGTTTTTACCACTACTCTTAACTGGCTGTAGCGTTGCCTTGGTAGGTGCGGGTGCTGCTGGTACCTTAGTCGTAAGTGCGGATGGTGTCACTAGTTATTTTGATACTGACGTATCTGGCCTGTGGCAAGTGGCATTTAATGTGTTGGAAGAATCCGGAGATATCTTGAAGAGTAGTAAGGCCTCTGCCAGCATTCAGGCAAAGGTTTCAGGTAGCCTGGTGAGAGTTAGGGTAGAAGAGGTTACTGATAAAACTGTAAAGCTTACTGTGAAGGCCCGCAAAAATTTATTACCAAAGGTAGAGTTGGCCCACGATATAACAAATAAGATCTCAGAACGATTAAGGATAGACTAATATTATGTTTCAGAGAAGGTGCACAAAGATTCTTCTGATTCTAGCTATTGTTCTTCTTATTGTTGTTTTTTTGTATGGCAAGAAGTTGGCCTCTTTTGTTTTTACTTCTAAAACAATCAGCAGGACAATGGATGAATCCCCCTTTAAAAAAGGCGAAATAATAAACTATGATGTAAAATTGTATAATTTTAGGATAGGTAAGGCGCAACTCTCCTACGAAGGCCTTGAGGCTAAAAAGGATGTGCAAGCCATACTGATTACTTTTTTAACTGACGTGGCTAACTTCCATGATCTGGATAAAATATATGCAGTGCCAAAATCATTTTATCCTCTTAGGGTTGAGAGAAGCATCCTCTTTTTTGGAAAAGAAGAGGTTATCGAGGAGGACTATAAGAGCAATCCCAAGGCAGTAACTATTACGAAAAATAAAAAGGGAAATGAAAGCAGCAAGGTTATAACATCAGATAGGCCCTTGCAGCATGCCATCTCAAGTATTTATTATTATCGTCAGTTTAAAAATATTAAAATCGGAAGAAAGTTTTACTTAAATTTGCCGTTAGATAAACTTGAGCTTGAGGTAAAGCGCATTGAGGAGATAAGTGTTCCAGCTGGAAAATTTCAGGCCTTTTATATTGAAAGTGTGCCTAAGAAATTTAGGCTTTGGCTTAGCGTTGATGAAAAAAGAATTCCTTTAAAGATCGTAGGGGCAGTATCTTTAGCGCCGGCAGAATTGGTGATGACTAATTATCAGGAAGGTACTCATGTCCAAGACCGATAGTAATAAGGTTGATAAGATAAAGTTGGAAGATGACTTCATGTGTTTTGTTTGCGGCAAGCATAACAGCTCTGGATTAGGTTTGACTTTCCAGTTAGATGGCAATACAATGAAGACAGAGTTTACCCCTAAGAAAGTACACCAGGGTTTTGCGAATATTACCCATGGAGGTATTATTGCTACTGTATTAGATGAAGTAATGCTTAACCTCCTATACAGAAAAAATATTTATGCCTTAACTGCTGAATTAGGGGTTCGTTTCAGAAAGAGCAGTAAGGTCGGAGAAAAATTGTTTTTTTCATCTACTATAGACGAAAAGAAAGGCAAAATCATAAAGACCTCTGCGCAGGCAAAAAATTCTAATGGCCAGATGATAGCCTCTGCACAGGCAAAGTGCATTGTTGTCGCTTAAGATATGAGCCAATTTTTAAATCCTGTAAGTATTGAAAGCTTTGATTTAGATGATGCCTGGTTTCAGTGCCTAAACGCTATTTTAGAGAAGGGTCACGTCTATACTATTACGCGTGGCAGTTATCAGGGGCAGCGTCGTCTGGAGTTTGATTTTGTTGTTGTGCGCGTTAAGAATCCAGCCCATCAGATTATTCCCATTATTCCCGAGGGGATGAGTATTCCTTCGCCAACGGATATGGACTATATTCAAGGATATCTTTCCTATCTTTTGACAGGGACTAAGACAGAGACCGAAGAGTACACTTATGGAGAGAGACTTGTTGATCCCAAGGTTAAAGTAGCTACTCAATCCGAAAACAAGATGGCTGAGGAATTGGCCTTAAATGTTAATCAGGTTCAGGAGGTTATTAACATATACAAGAGGCAAGGGCATGGAACTAATCAGGCAATTATGGAAATCGGCATGCCTTCTGATATAAAGCTCGTTGATCCGCCCTGTCTGCGTCTTATCGATACGCGAATTCGTTACGGCAAATTACATTTCATCCTTTATTTTCGCTCCTGGGATTTATGGGGAGGGTTTCCTTCTAATCTGGGTGGATTAGAGCTAGTAAAGCAATATATGGCTGATGAAATCGGCGTTGAAAACGGTGAGATTATTGCTGTAAGTAAAGGACTGCATCTTTACGAATATTCCTGGGAGCTTGCCAAGATGCGTACCAATAAATATAATCTGGAAATAAAATAAAGATTTAAGGATATTGAAGACAGAATGTAGTATATAGGTTGAAGAGATGCTTATTTACGAAGAGTTATTACGGGCCTTTCAGAAAAAGAAAGTAAAATATATGATCGTAGGTGGAATTGCTGTTAATCTCCTCGGTTCACTGAGAAGTACTGCTGATTTAGACATACTCGTAGAAATGAGTGATGACAATCTTTCAAAAATTGTTAAGATTTTAAAAAAGCGCGGTTTTAAGGTAAAACAACCAGTAGACCCTATGGGAATTGCAGATAGGAAAATAAGAGCAGATTGGATTAAAAATAAACATATGAAGGCATTTAATTTCTATGGTAAGGACGGAATAAAGGAGGTTGATATAATCATAGATTCACCCGTCTCCTATGAGGTAGCTAGAAAAAGGACGATAAATATGAAGATTGATGACATTAGGATCCCTGTGATCTCTATAGATGACCTTCTAAGGATGAAGAAAAACACATCTCGAATAGTAGATAAATTTGATATAGCTGAACTTAAAAAGATCAAGAAATTAAGGAAGGGAAAATGATTTTTAAATGGGAAAGTGAAAAGATGCGGCTTTTGAGGTTTATGAAAATATCTCCTAAAAAGAAATTAGAATGGCTGCGTCAGATGAATGAATTCTTCGCTAAATACTCTTCAAGATTATCCAAGTCAACAAGGCAGCATCTAAGAGAATCTCGTTGATTAGCTTAAGTCCTACTTGTTATTTTTCTTATCATCTTGCACCTACCTGCATTATCAAATTTTAGTTGCAAATCACACCTATCTTATCTATAATTATAGAGTTATGGAAAATCACGCTAATTCTAGGCCAGAGCGCAGGAGATTTGTGCGCCTTGATTATACAGAGCCATTAGGCTATAAGGTCTGCAAGCAAGAAACTATATCTAAATTATTCTCAGGCTATACTCAGAATATCAGTCAATCCGGCCTATTATGTAAATTAAAGGATAGAATTCCAGAAGAGGTAATCCTTTGGCTTTCTTTTGATATGGGCACCTTAGATCTTTGTCGACAGATAGAAGCAAACACATTTATTGTTCAAAGGGGAATACTGGGAAAGGTTGTTAGAGTTAGTCCTCGAGCTGATGGATATTTTGATGTAGGTCTGTGTTTCTTAACGCGCCAGGAAAAAGATGAAGGTTTTATTGCTCTTTGTAATAGATTGAATAAAGAAGGGGGATCTTTTAAAGAATAAGTAATATGTCTAAGATTAAGAATATTACAATTTTAGGTGACGGAGGCTGGGGTATGACTCTGGCAATTATCCTGCATAGAAAGAACTTTTCAGTCTCATTGTGGAGCTTCTCAAGAGAATATGCAACGTATTTGGATAGATATAGAAAGAATCCCAAGTTTTTAAAGGGGATAAGGATTCCTTCTGGGATTAAGATTACCTCTAATATAAAGCGTGCTGTTATCGGTGCAGATTTGCTTATAGTTGCAGTCCCTTCTATTTATCTGCGTAAGGTAATTAGAAGGCTTAAAAATATTCAGGGGATTAAGAAAAAATTGATCTTAAGCGTAACTAAGGGCATAGAGCCAGAGACATCCATGCGCATGAGCCAAGTTATTAAAAAGGAACTGGCTGCAGAGAAGATATATGTGCTTTCTGGTCCGACTATTGCTCTGGAGGTAGCGCGAAATCATCCAGCAACCGCAGTAATTGCAGGCAGAAATACGCTAGATTTGAAGCGCTTGCAAGAGTTATTAAGCAGCCGGCGTTTTCGAGTATATAGGAATACTGATGTTATTGGCGTTGAGCTGGGAGGAAGCCTTAAGAATATAATCGCTATTGCCTGTGGGATTTCTGATGGTTTGGGTTTTGGTGCTAATGCCAAGGCAGCTATCCTGGCACGCGGCTTAAATGAAATGCGCAATTTGGCGCACGCTATGGGAGCCAGGCGTGAGACCTTAAACGGAATCAGCGGCTTAGGGGATTTAGTTACTACCTGTGTTAGTAAATTTAGCCGTAATCGCTTTGTTGGAGAGCAATTAGCAAAAGGCAAGAGCATAAAGACAATTAAAGAAAGAATGCGTATGGTTGCTGAAGGCATTACAACTGTTAAGGCTGCATATAAATTGAGTCATAGATACAAGATAGAAATGCCGATTACAAAAGAGATTTACAATGTTGTTTATAAAGGAAAGAAAGCACCAGAGGCAGTTGATGTCTTGATGTCAAGGAGGATGAAGACAGAATAGAGAAGTTATAATAGGTTAGTCTAAGCGAGGAATCGCGGGAAGTGGCGCAGTTTGGCTAGCGCGCTTGAATGGGGTTCAAGAGGTCGCGGGTTCAAGTCCCGCCTTCCCGATAAAACATAATAGGTATAATCGCAAGATCCTAACTTTTTAACTCTTTCTTGTGAGGGAGAGGACAGATATGGCAAAAAAATTCTCAATCAATGAAGCATTTAAATTTGGATGGATCACTGTTAAGAAGAATGGCGGATTTTTTGTAACGATAACATTTATTGTCGTAATGATTAATTTCGCGCCAAAGCTTATTAGTGATGCACTTAAAGAGGACTTTCTCTTATTGCCGCTGGGAATAAGTTTAATAGGTTCAACCCTTTCATTTATTGTTTCGATGGGGCTAATAAGAATTGTTTTAAAATCTTATGATAATGAACTGCCTAAATTTAGCGATTTATTTTCTCCTGCCCCTTTGTTTTTTAAATATCTCGCTGCTTCATTTCTCTATGGGTTAATTTGTTTTGCCGGTACGCTTTTGTTGATTATTCCCGGTATTATCTGGGCTATCCAATTCTCTTTTTATGGATATCTGGTTGTTGATAGAGAAATGAGGCCTGTGGCTGCTTTAAAGAAAAGTTCAGTATTGACTAAAGGCGTGAAGTGGAATTTAGTTATCTTTGCTATTGTTTTTATCGGAATAAATATACTGGGAGCGCTGTTTTTTCTGATCGGTCTACTTATTTCAGTACCGACTACAATGCTTGCCGCAGGCTTTGTTTATAGAAAGCTACTGGAGGATTCAGAAGCAGCTCAGGCAGAAAAAACAGAAGATGAGAAAGCGCA
The DNA here is from genome assembly GCA_018830005.1 of Candidatus Omnitrophota bacterium. Taxonomy (NCBI): domain Bacteria; kingdom Pseudomonadati; phylum Candidatus Omnitrophota; species Candidatus Omnitrophota bacterium. The sequence continues at coordinate 171,666 of JAHJTE010000002.1, read as the reverse complement.
AAGTAAAGGAGATCGGGGGCAAGTAAGCATTCCCCAATAGTGAAATTGTTCAATCTGTGATCGGATGTGTAAAGAGGTGGTTATGAAAAAAATAAACGTAGGATTAATAGGATTTGGCACCGTAGGCAGAGGTGTATACAGGCTATTACGCGGTCGCAACTCTTTCTTTAAATCTAAACTCGGTATTGATATACGCTTAAGAAAGGTATATGAAATAAATAGACGCACTCTAAGGAAATTTTCTGTGCCCAAACAGTTAATTGCCTCTAGTGCGCGTGATTTAGTTGGCGATCCTGAGATTGATATTGTAATTGAACTTATCGGTGGAATCCATCCAGCAAAAGAATACATCAAGAAGGCCTTATCTTCTGGTAAATTTGTTGTTACTGCTAACAAGGCATTATTGTCAGAATGTGGAGAGGACCTGTTTAAATTAGCAAAGAGGTTTAACTGTGATATATATTTTGAGGCCTCGGTGATGGCTGGTGTTCCAATCATTAAAGTAATCCGGGAGGGATTTGTCGCTAACAAGATTAATGCTATCTATGGCATAATTAATGGTACCTCCAATTATATTCTTTCTAAGATGACTGATGAGGCAATAGATTTTAATCAGGCTCTAAAGCTAGCAAAGAAGAAGGGCTATGCCGAGAGAAATCCTGCCTTAGATATCGGCGGCTTAGATTGTGCCCACAAATTGGCCTTAATTACTTATCTGTCTTTTGGTAAGGCAGTAAGACTTGAGAATATCTATGTAGAAGGCATTAAGGGAATTTCTCCTATTGATATCCAATATGCAAAAGAGTTGGGATATGTAGTGAAGTTATTGGGGATATCTAAACTTGAACAGGGAAGGCTTCAGATACGCGTTCATCCTACGCTTTTACCAAAAAGACATCCGCTTGCATCTGTTTCCGGAGTATTTAATGCAGTATTTATTTCAGCTGATTTAGTAGGTGATGTCTTGCTTTATGGTCGCGGTGCCGGGCAATTGCCAGCAGCTTCAGCAGTGGTAAGTGATGTTGTAGATGTAGCCTTAAATATTAAGTCAAATACTGGTCAGAGATTACCAGTATCGAGGTTTGTCTTAAAGGCCAGGTTGGCTAAGATGCAAGAATTAATGAGCCGTTATTATTTAAGGTTCATGGCAATTGATAAGCCAGGTGTACTTGCAAAGATTTCAGGAATCTTGGGAAAACACCACATCAGCATTGCCTCGGTAAGTCAAAAAGAGAGACGTCGAGCTAAGGTCGTGCCAGTAGTTATCCTTACGCATGAAGCAAAGGAGAAGGATGTACAAGAGGCGTTGAAAGAGATGCATAGATTTGTAGTAATAAAAAGATTTCCTGTGGCATTTAGAATTGAAGGAAAGTAATGGCTAGATTGAAGATGCGCTCAATTAAGAGTGACAGCTTATTGCGTAAAATCGCCCTTTCTTTTATTTTGACCTCGATTTTACCTATTTTAGCTATTATTTATTTTGTATACTCTTCTTCTGGTATTGATTTTCAGACAGAAGCATTTATGAAAGTGACAATTCCCTTATTAGTCACAAGTGCTTTAGCAGGCCTTGAAATTATCCGCCGCATCATAAAATCTGTTTTATTGATTAATCGAGGGGCAAAGGCAATCGTCGAAGGTAATACCGCATCTGAAAAGATAGAAGTTGATGAGGAGAATGAGATCAAGGAACTTGCGCTTTCCTTTAATCGCATTACCAAGCAGCTTCAAACGAACATAAAGGAATTAGAAAAATCAAAAGCATTGTTGCAGGATATCGTACTAAAGGTAGGCGAGGCAATAATGTCTTTTGAAGACATAGATAAATTCTTACATTTAATCGTTGAGACAATGACTAATTCCTTGCGTGCTAGGAAGGCTAGTCTTTTTCTTATCGAGCCTGGTGGCAAGCAGTTGTCTGTGAAGGTCTCCTATGGCCAGGCTATTGCGGATAAGAAGATTATTGTAGGTGAGGGCCTTATTGGTTCTGTTGCCAAGAGTGGAAAGGCATTGCTTGTGCCTGTTATAGAGGATGAGGCTTCATTTATGGCCGTGCCCTTAAAATATGGCAATCGCGTAATTGGGGTTTTTACTGTACAAGAAAAGGATGAGAATAAGGCATTCAATAAAGATGATCTTATATTGCTTTCAGAGCTTGCGAACCAGACAGCTTCAGCGATTGAAAATCATCGTCTGCACAAGGATGCTGAGAGTACTTATATTCAGACAATATCTGCTTTGGCTATGGCGGTTGAGGCACGTGATCCTTATACTCGCGGCCATTCTAAGCGCATGGCTGAATATTCCTTGTGTCTTGCAGATGCATTTTCTTTGGATGAAAAATCAAAGAAGCTACTTAGCGATGCCTGTGTCTTGCATGATGTAGGAAAAATCGGAACGAGTGATGAGATCTTAAGAAAGGCAAATCGATTAAGTAAGCCAGAATTAGATATGATCAGAGAACATCCAAGAATTGGCGAAAATATATTAAAACCAATAGCTTCGCTACGACCCTTATGTAATATAGTACGTCATCATCACGAATGGATAGACGGAACTGGATATCCAGATGGCCTTAAAGGCGATGAGATATCATTAATGACAAAGATCTTAACAGTGGTTGATGCATTTGATGCCATGGTCAGCAATAGACCTTACCGTAAGGCTATGTCTAGCAAGGAAGCCAAGGAAGAACTCTTAAAATATGCTGGCAAACATTTTGATAAGGAGGTAGTAGATAGATTTATTAATTTGATATGATTAAATATGCTGGAGTTATCCAACGTTACAGGGAGTTTCTGCCTGTAAGCAAAGAAACACCCATAATTACACTTTGTGAAGGTAATACGCCTTTGATTCTTTCTCCTCACTTAAGTAGTTGTATTGGTGAGGGCTTTAGTGTTTATTTAAAATTCGAAGGCCTTAATCCCACAGCTTCATTTAAAGACAGGGGAATGACGCTTGCCATATCTAAGGCAAAAGAAGAAGGCAAGACAACAGTTATATGCGCCTCTACTGGTAACACCTCAGCCTCTGCCTCTGCTTATGCTGCTAAGGCTGGTATGCGCAGCCTTGTCTTAATACCCAAAGGTGCAATTGCCTTAGGAAAATTATCCCAGGCCTTAATTCATGGAGCGACAGTTTTAGCAATAGATGGTAATTTTGATGATTGTATGCAATTGGTGCGTAAAATTAGTTCACAATACCCCGTACAACTGGTAAATTCCTTAAATCCCTATCGCATCCAAGGACAGAAAACAGCTGCATTTGAAATTTGTGATTTTCTTGAGGAGGCTCCGGATTATCAAGTGATGCCTGTTGGCAATGCTGGTAACATTACTGCCTGCTGGAAGGGTTATAAGGAATTTTATGATATCAAAAAGATAAAACAACTGCCCAAGATGCTTGGTTTTCAGGCAGAGGGAGCAGCACCCATAGTTAAGGGTGAGCCTATTAAAAATCCAGAAACCATTGCTACGGCGATTCGGATTGGAAATCCTGTTAGCTGGGCTCAGGCAGAGGCAGCGCGGGATGAATCAGGTGGTTTAATTGATTCTGTAAGCGATAAAGAGATAATTGAGGCATACAAAATCTTAGCTGGATATGATGGGATATTTGCTGAACCTGCATCATCTGCTTCTGTTGCTGGTCTGTTGAAATTAAAGAAGCAAGGCTATTTCAAACGGGCAGCAAGCAGAGAGACAAAAATTGTATGTATCTTAACCGGCCATGGTTTGAAAGACCCTGACAGGGCAATAAAGACAATAAGTCAGCCAAAGACTGTTCCAGCCAAGATAAAGGCAGTCTTAAAAGAAATCGGATATTAAGAAAGTGAAAGGCCTAAAGGATAAGAAGATTCTTATTACAGCTGGTCCGACGCAGGTGGCAATTGATCCTGTTAGGGTAATCACAAATATTTCCACTGGAAAGACAGGCCAATTGATTGCCAGACAGGCTGCAAGATGCGGTGCAGATGTCCATCTTTTATTAAGCAGAGATTTAAAACAGGAAAGAATCAAGGGCATTAAGATCAGGCATTTTCGTTTTTTCAATCAATTACGTTCTTTGATTCAAGAGGAGATTAAGAAAAATAACTTTGATTTCATAATCCATAATGCGGCTGTCTCTGATTTTCTTGTTAAGAGACAATCTAGGCAAAAAATAGATTCAAGCCTAAAGAAGCTAAGAATCGAATTAGTTAGAGCACCAAAGATTATAAAAGAGATTAGAAGAAGATGTCCGCGATCTCTATTGGTAATGTTTAAGCTAGAGGTTAATAGTTCCCTAAAACAATTGATCAAGAAGGCAAGGCTAGCCCAAAAAGCAGCTGGTGCTGATATTGTAGTTGCTAATACATTTAAGAAAGATACCTTGAAATCCTTTGTATTTAATCATAAAGGCATGCTTACAAAGGCAGATTCGCGACAAATGTTAGCTAAAAGACTGGTTTCTATTTTGGAAACAACAGTGAGTAAAGTAAAATGAAATACATATTTCTTGTTCCAGATGGGATGGCGGATGTTGAGATACGCCAATTAAAGGGACGTACCCCACTTGAGGTTGCCAAGACCCCTAATATGGATTTTCTAGCTAGTTCTGGGAAGGTAGGCATGGTTCAAACTGTGCCTAAGGGTTTATTGCCAGCTTCTGATGTGGCCAATCTTTCTCTTCTTGGTTATGATCCGCTAGAATATTATACAGGCAGGGCTGCTTTAGAGGCAGCGCATCTTGGTATTAATTTGAGCGCGGATGAAGTCGCGTTTCGTTGTAACCTCATTACTGCAAGTAATGATGATAAGCTACTTGATTACAGCGCCGGACACATCAGTACAAAAGAGGCCCAGGTATTAATTAAATTCTTGAATAAGAAGATTGGCTCTGATGCCATAAGGTTTTTTTCAGGCACGAGTTATCGTAATTTGGTTGTAATCAATAAATCCGTCTTTCATGATAAGGGTAAAATTATATGTCAACCGCCCCATGATATAATGACCAAGCCCATAAAAACTAATCTGCCAAAAGGCAAGGGCTCTCAGGTTTTGATAAAATTAATGAATGATTCTTGTTCTTGTTTGAAAGATCATAAGGTAAATCATGTGAGAATTGACTTAGGAGAGAATCCAGCTAATATGATTTGGCTATGGGGTGAGGGTCAATTGCCTAAGATGCCAAGTTTTGAATCTCTTTTTGGTATTAAGGGAGCTGTAATTTCAGCTGTTGATCTGATTAAAGGTATTGGTAAGATAATCGGGCTTAAGGTTATTGATGTGCCAGGTGCGACTGGATATTACGATACGAACTTTTCAGGAAAGGCCCAGTATGCGATTGACGCACTGCAATCTTGTGATTTTGTCTTTGTTCATGTCGAGGCAACTGATGAAGCCGGTCATAACGGAGATCTGCGTCAAAAGATTACTATGATTGAACGTTTTGACAATTTGATTGTTGGTCCCCTGCTAGAGGCAGCAAAGCATATGTCTGGTGTGCGTATTTTAGTTTCCCCTGATCATCCCACGCCAATCAGCCTGCGTACGCATACTAATAAGCCTGTTCCCTTTGTGATATTCGGTGCTGGTATAGAGGCGGATAAGGCAATGGCGTTCAGCGAAAGAATAGCCAGGCAATCAGAATTAGTTTTTGATAAAGGATTTGAATTAATAAAGTATCTTATTAAATAATGAATTCGATATTTATTATAATACCGGCCTTATTTTTGTTTGCCTTAGGTTATAGATTCTACGGGGGGGTCATAGAGCGGCTTTTTGGAATTGATAAGAATCGTCCTACACCTGCTAAAAGATTAAATGATGGTATTGATTATGTTCCCGCAAAAAATTCACTTGTTCTTTTTGGGCACCATTTTGCTTCTATTGCTGGCGCAGGACCGATAATCGGGCCGGTTATTGCCCTGACGTTATGGGGATGGCTACCAGCAGTATTGTGGGTAGTATTAGGTACGATATTCATAGGTGGCGTACATGATTTCTCTGCGCTTATGGTTTCAGTTCGGCATGAGGGACGTTCCATAGCTGATGTTTCAGAGGAGATAATATCTAAAAGGGCAAGGATAATTTTTAGTATATTTGTACTGCTTGCTTTAATCTTGGTTGTTGCAGTATTTATTTATTTTTGTGCCAAGACATTCGTAGATGAGCCTAAAGTAGTTTCGCCTTCTTTAGGCCTTATTCCAGTTGCGATGCTTATAGGTTTTTTAATCTATAAACGCAATCTGAATATAGTCTATGCTACGGGATTAGGACTAGTCTGCCTTTTTTGTTTGATGCTCTTAGGAGAGTTTGCGCCGATTATGATAGGTGCAAATGCAATGTTAAAGTGGTCTTTGATCCTAATTGTCTATTGTTTCTTTGCTTCAATAATGCCGGTAAACATCTTGCTTCAGCCGCGGGATTACTTAAGTAGTTTTCTTTTGTTTTTTACTATTCTGGTGGGAGTTTCAAGTATTGTTATTTCTCAGCCTGTAATTGCTCAAAGTGCAGTTATTGCTTATAATACCTCATCCGGTCCAATGTGGCCGATGTTGTTTGTCGTAGTTGCCTGTGGGGCAATTTCAGGTTTTCATTCTTTGATTGCCGGTGGTACTAGCAGCAAGCAATTATCAAGCGAAGCACATGCCAAAGCAATCGGCTACGGGGCGATGGTTGTTGAAGGCGTAGTCGCTCTAATGGCAGTTATTGTAGTCGGTTCACTTACAGGTTTTGACAAGACAATAAACTTAGCAGCCCTTATAAAAGATATCGGGCCAGTAGGGCTTTTTGGTAAAGGTTTTGGGGCAGTTTCGGAGGTAGTTGTTGGTAGATTCGGCATATTTATTGCCATTACTACTTTGAATGCCTTCATTCTAACAACATTGGATACTGGAACCAGGATTGCACGTTATATACTAGAGGAGTTGACCTCTATCAAAAATAAATATCTTAGCACAGCAATAATTTTGCTGCCTGCTTCGTTTCTTGCTTTAAGCGGTAAATGGTCTAAATTATGGCCGGCGTTTGGAGCAAGTAATCAGCTGGTCGCAGCCTTAACACTTCTGGTTATTAGTTGTTGGTTGTTGGCTAAAGGTAAACCTGCACGTTATGTCTTGATTCCTGCATGCCTTATGCTTGTTACGACAATTGCAGCGCTTATTCTGGGCATTATAAATTATATTCGCAGTGCAGATTATCTATTGTTGGTTATTTCTGTTTTCTTGATTGCCTTGGCCTTAATTCTATCTTTTGAATCTTATAAGGTGATAATGAAAAGAAAAAGGATAAAATGCGTAAATTGATTATCTTAAAATTTGGCGGTTCCTCTGTAGCTAATCCTGGCAAGATTAAACGCGTTGCCAAAAGAGTATTTGAATATAGAAGTAAGAATTTCGATGTAGTCGTTGTCGTCTCAGCCTTAGGAGATACTACGGACGAATTAGTTTCCTTGGCAGGTGAGATTAATCTCAATCCATCGGAGCGGGAGATGGATATGCTTCTTTCTACGGGAGAGCAAATCTCTGTATCATTATTGGCAATGGCACTACATAAGTTAGGTTCTGAGGCAGTATCCTTGACTGGTGCTCAGGTTGGTATTGTTACTGATAAGCGTCACACAAATGCAAGAATTTTAAGAATTGACTGCCGTAGAATTAATCGCCATTTAGAAAGAGGCTCTATAGTTATAGTAGCTGGCTTTCAGGGAGTTACAGCCCAAGATGAAATTACGACCTTAGGCAGGGGCGGTTCTGATTTAACTGCCGTGGCCTTGGCTAAGGCCTTGAATGCCCAGCTTTGCGAAATCTATACTGACGTGGATGGAGTTTTTACTGCTGATCCTAGAATTGTAAAAGATGCCAGAAAATTAAAATTTATTAATTATGACGAAATGCTAGAGATGGCTTCATTAGGTGCTCAGGTTTTGCAGGTACGTTCTATTGAGGTTGCTAAAAAATTTCACGTTCCTATTCATGTACGTTCATCCTTTAAGAAAAAGAACGGCACTTTTATTACAAGGGCTTTTAGCGACTTGAGGCGTTTAAAGATTAAGGAGGTAGGTAAGATGGAAGATGTCCTCATAAGAGGTATCACTTTAAATAAAACAGAGGCAAAGATTACTGTTTGTAATGTTCCTGATAGACCTGGTGTGGCAGCCAGGATATTTACACATCTATCAAGTGCGGATATAAATGTTGATATGATAGTCCAGAATGTTTCCCACACTAGACAAACAGATATCTCATTTACTGTTCCCAAAGGGGCCTTATCTAAGGCATTAAAGATAGCGCGTAAGGTTGCCGGTTCAATCGGAGCAAGCGAGGTTTTAAGCGATGAGGATATCGCAAGGGTCTCGATTGTGGGCGTAGGGATGAAGTCCCATCCAGGAGTAGCTGCAAAGATGTTTGAGGCACTTGCAAAGGAAAAGATAAATATTGAGATGATCTCTACCAGCGAAATAAGCATATGCTGTATTATTAATAAAAAATTTGCTACAAGGGCAGTAAGGACGCTCCATTCTAAATTTAAACTGAATAAATCAGGCAGCCATAAGTTATTAAAGAGGTAAGTTAAATGTTACCTAAAACACTTTTCTTATATGATACCACATTGCGCGATGGGGCTCAGACAGAAGGTATTTCTTTCTCCCTAGAGGATAAAATCAGGATTGCCAGGGTTTTGGACGAACTGGGTGTCCATTTCATCGAGGCTGGTTGGCCGTCTAATACCAAAGACAGAAAGGTATTTGAAATCTTGAAGAAGAACCCATTAAGCTTTAGTCAACTAGTTGCTTTTGGCTCGACTCATCGGGTAAATAAAACTGTCCTAACAGATGAGAACATAAAGAGATTGCTTCAGGCCCAAACAAAGGTAATTACTATTTTTGGTAAATCCTGGGATTTACATGTTAAGGATGTGCTTAAGGTGAGTCTTGATGAGAACCTTAGGATAATCGAGGCGAGTATCAAATATCTGGTTTCTAATAAAAGAGAGGTATTTTTTGATGCCGAGCATTTCTTCGATGCCTACAAGTCCAACAGGGATTATGCGCTAAAGACCTTAGAGGTCGCAGCAGCAAGCGGAGCAAAATTACTTGTGCTTTGTGATACTAACGGCGGCACAGTTACTTCCCAACTTAGAGAGATAATAAAAGAAGTTAGCTCTAAGATAAATGCTCCCTTGGGAATTCATACGCATAATGATTTAGGGCTGGCAGTTGCAAATTCGATTGTTGCAATTGAGAATGGCTGTTCTCAGGCACAGGGAACGATCAATGGATTAGGAGAGCGCTGTGGCAATGCTGACTTATGCAGTGTTATAGCCATAGCTAAATTAAAACTTAGGATTAATTGCATATCTGAGGCTCAATTAAAAAAGCTTACAGAGGTTTCACGTTATATTTGTGAAGTAGCAAATATCATACAACCCAATAATCTCCCCTTTGTGGGCCATTCTGCATTTGCTCACAAAGGAGGCGTGCATATTGATGCAATGACAAAAAACCCCAAGACCTACGAACATATTGATCCAGAGGCAGTGGGGAATAGCAGGAAGATTCTTGTCTCGGAGTTAGCAGGCAAGACTCCTTTAGTTATAAAGGCCAAAGAACTGGAATTTGATTTGGAGAAAAAGTCGCCTGAGGCTGAAAAGTTGCTTAAACTCTTGCAAGACCTAGAGCATAAAGGATATCAATTTGAGGCTGCGGATGGATCCTTTGCCTTGTTATTACAAAAGGCATTTAAAAGGCACTCCAAATTTTTCGAGCTTGAAAGTTTTCGCGTTATTATCGAGAAAAAACAAAGCGGAAAACTAGTGAGTGAGGCAACTATCAAGTTAAAAGTCAATAAGGCAATTGAGCATACTACTGCTGAAGGTGATGGTCCTATAAACGCCTTGGATAATGCCTTGCGTAAATCTTTAAAAGGTTTTTATCCAACCCTTTCTAAGATGCGCCTATCTGATTTTAAGGTTCGAGTTCTGGATGCAAAATCCGGAACAGCAGCTAAGGTAAGGGTGTTGATTCAATCTCAAGATGAAGAGGCTTCCTGGGGAACTGTAGGCGTTTCTGAAAACATTATCGAAGCCAGTTGGCAGGCATTAATGGATTCAGTTGAATATAAATTATCTAAAGATGCAAAGTCTAATCAATGATGAACCCCGATATTCCTACCCGCTATAATCCGGAAAAAATCGAAGAAAAATGGTATGATTTCTGGCAGAGGCAAGGTTTGTTTCATGCTGAGATTAATTCCAGGAAGAGTCCCTATACTATTATGATACCACCGCCTAATGTTACTGGCATCTTGCATATGGGCCATGCCTTAAACAATACCTACCAAGATGTCCTTATTAGATTTGCCAGAATGGCTGGCTATGAAACATTGTGGATGCCAGGAACAGATCATGCTGGAATTGCCACCCAGAATGTCGTTGAAAAGGCAATAGCCAAGCAAGGGCTTAGAAGGCAGGATTTAGGCAGGGAAAAGTTTTTAAGAGAGGTCTGGAAGTGGAAAGAGGAATACGGTTTGATGATAATACACCAACTTAAAAAAATAGGCGCCTCCTGTGACTGGTCACGTACGCGCTTTACTATGGATGAAGATTATTCTTATGCTGTGAAAGAGGTCTTTATTAAACTTTGGAATAAAGGTTTAATCTATCAGGATGATAAGGTTATTAATTGGTGTCCGCGCTGTCTTACTGCCCTTTCAGATGAAGAGGCTCCCTACAGTGAATTAAAAGGCAATCTTTATTATTTAAAGTATCCATTTCAGGATAGGCCTGATGAATTCATTATTGTTGCCACAACTAGACCTGAAACGATGTTGGGAGATACGGCAGTAGCAGTGAATCCTAAAGATAAGCGTTATAACAAATTTATTGGCAAGACTTTAATTCTGCCTCTGATCAACAGAGAGATAAAGATTATTGCAGACAGTATTGTAGATAAAGAATTTGGAACAGGCGCAGTAAAGGTTACTCCAGCCCATGATCCTAATGATGAGTCATTAGGCAAGAGGCATAACTTGGAGTTTGTAAATGTCATGCATCCGGATGCATCAATGAATGAACGCGCTGGTAAATACAAGGGCCTGGATAGATTTAAGGCGCGCCAGATGATTCTAGAAGATTTGAAAACAGAAGGCCTTTTAGAAAAAATAGAGGATTATCAGCTTTCTGCTGGTCATTGTTATCGTTGTCATACGATAATTGAACCATATTTGTCGCGTCAATGGTTTGTTAAGATGAAGGCCCTGGCCAAACCTGCTATTCTTGCGGTGAAAAAAGGCAAGATAAAGTTTTATCCCCAGCGTTGGACTAAGGTCTATCTTAACTGGATGGAGAATATCAGAGATTGGTGTATATCTCGCCAGATCTGGTGGGGGCATAGACTGCCGATATGGTATTGTCTGGATTGCAAGGGTAAGCCAATGGCAAGTATTGAGCATCCTAAGGCCTGCCTTTCTTGCAAGTCGACAAATCTTAAACAGGATGAAGATGTCCTTGATACCTGGTTTTCTTCCTGGCTTTGGTCTTTTGCTACTTTTGGCTGGCCAAGTCAAAGCAAAAAGGTCTTGAGAGATCTGAAATATTTTTATCCCACAGATTGCTTGGTTACAGCACCTGAGATAATATTCTTCTGGGTTGCCAGGATGATTATGGCCGGGCTTGAATTTATGAAGGATATCCCGTTTAATGACGTCTATATCCACGGTACAGTGCGTGATATCGAGGGAAAAAAGATGTCCAAGTCTTTAGGCAATATTATTGACCCCTTAGAGGTAATTAATGAATACGGGGCTGATGTTTTACGTTTCAGCTTGGCATCTTTTACTGCTACAGGCCAGGACATATTTTTATCAAAAGAGAAGTTTCAAATGGGCAGGAACTTTGCGAATAAAATCTGGAATGCCTCAAGATTCATCCTTATGAATATGGGTGAATCCAAACTGCCTGCAGTTGAATTAAAAGACTTAAATTTAGCTGAGCGCTGGATTTTGAGCAGATTGCAGCACACAATAGCTAGACTCAGGAGCAATTTAGGAAAATATAATTTTAGTGAGAGCGCTAAATCTTTGTACGAATTTTTCTGGCACGAATTTTGTGATTGGTTTATTGAAATTGCTAAGGATGATGTAGCTAAGGGTCGTCTTCAAACCAAGGCTGTATTAATTTACTGTATGAGTGACTTTTTAAAATTATTACATCCTTTCATGCCTTTTATTACTGAAGAGATTTCATCCCTGATCAAGGCTGAGGCTGATAACGTCTCAATAATGTATGGACCATACCCTGAGGTTAATACTAAATTTATAGATTCTAGACTGGAGAGCGAGATGGCTGTTTTCATGTCTTTGGTCAAGAGGGTAAGGGATTTACGTGCTGACTTAGGTCTTGATAAGTCAGACCTAATTGATGTGTTGGTAAGCTCTGATTCTAAGAAGGATATTGCCTTTTTAGAAAGCCTGAAGCATAGATTTAAGGAGTTAACAAAGTCTAAGTCTTGTGAGTTTGCAGTTTCTGCCAAGAAGCCGCCAAAGGCAATAGCGGATGTAGAGGGGGGCTTGAGTATTTATATACCCTTTGCTGCTAGTGATACTGCAATCCGATTAAAAACTATAGAAAAACGCATTGCTCTATTAACCAAAAATAGCGAGAATATCGCCTCCCAATTAAAAAATAAACAGTTCTTAGCAAAGGCCCCCAAAGATGTCCTAACTCGCCAGAGAGATAAACTGCAGGTTTATCAACATAGCCTAAAAAAGCTAAAAGAAATTCATCGTGTACTTAAATAATTCAAAGATTAAAGATATAGTCCTTAAGGCATTAAGAGAGGATAAGGCCTCTTTTGATATTACTACAAAGGCCTTAATCGGACGCAAGAGGAAAGCCAATGCACAGATTATTGCGCGAGAGGATTGTATCCTTTCAGGCCTGGCAGTAGCAAAGGCAGTCTTTAAGGCGATTCACCCTCATTTAAAATTTGTTAGTAGATTTAAGGATGGGGCTGCAATAGGCAAAGGCAGTATCGTAGCTAAGATAAGCGGCAATGCCAGGGCAATTCTTTCCGGAGAGAGAGTAGCTCTTAATTTTCTCTCTCACATGAGTGGCATTGCAACCTTAACAGCTAAATTCCTAAACAAGGTCAGAGGCACAAAAGTAAAGATTATGGATACGCGAAAGACAATTCCGCTTATGAGGCAGCTTGAGAAATATGCCTTTAGCTGTGGTGGCGGAATTAAAAATAGGATGTCGCTTGCAGATTCAGTTATTATTAAGGATAATCATAAAAAGATCCTAAGAGGCCATAATCTTAAAGATATAATCAAGAAGGCTAAACTTAAAACCTCCAGTAATACCAAGATTGAGATAGAAATCGAGAACATAAAGGAATTTTCTCAAATCATTCATTTTGCTCCAGATATTATAATGCTTGATAATATGAGCCTTGCGCAATTAAAAACATGCCTGATTTTGAAAAGAAGATTCAGCCCTAAAACAAAACTTGAGGCCTCGGGTGGAGTTTCTCTGCAGAATGTGCATGCCATTGCAAAGACTGGGGTGGATTTCATTTCCGTTGGTTGCCTTACCCATTCGCCTAAAGCTATAGATTTTAGTTTAGATATCGCTTAATCTAACCCATGGATAAATTCAAATTAGTTTCTGATTTTAAGCCTTGTGGTGACCAACCCCAGGCTATTAACTCTCTGTTTAAAGAAATATCCGCAGGCGCTGATTCCTTGGTTTTATTAGGAGTAACCGGAAGCGGTAAAACATTTACCTTAGCCAATCTGATTGAGAAGATCAATCGACCAGCATTGGTTATTTCTCATAATAAGACATTGGCTGCTCAGCTTTATACTGAATTCAAGGGGTTTTTTCCGCAAAATTCAGTAGGGTATTTTGTCAGTTACTATGATTACTATCAACCAGAGGCCTATATTCCAGCTACTGATACCTATATAGAGAAGGATGCCTCAATCAATGAGCGCTTAGATCGCCTGCGTCTTTCAGCTACGAGCTCTCTAATGGCCAGACGCGATTGCTTGATAGTAGCATCGGTTTCATGTATTTATAATATAGGCTCACCCAGGGAATATCAGGATTCAACTTTGATGTTTAAAGTCGGTCAGAACCTGGATAGAACGCAAATTATGCAGGATTTAGTAAGTTTGCAATATGAACGTAGTGATTTTGATTTTAGACCAGGAAAATTCAGGATTAGAGGCCAGCATTTGGATATATTTGCGCCTTATTTGCAGGATGCCTACAGATTAGAATTAGGCACAGATGAGATTCTTTCTATTTCAACATTCCAAGTGCTTAATTCCAAGGTGATTTCTACACTGGATAAGATATCACTATACCCTGCAAAACATTTTATGGTAGGTGAAAACCAAATAGAGTCTGCCTTGATTTCTATAGATAAAGAATTAGAGGAAAGACTCAAAGGTTTAAAAAAAGAAGGCAGGATTCTAGAGGCACATCGGTTGGCAACCCGCACTAAATATGATATGGAGATGTTAAAGGAAGTTGGGTATTGTCATGGAATTGAAAATTACTCCCGGCATTTATCGGGAAGGCCTGCTGGCAGCAGACCATATTGTCTGGTGGATTATTTTCCTAAGGATTTTCTTCTTATTATTGATGAATCACATGTTGCCGTTCCTCAGATTAGAGGTATGTATGAAGGCGATAAAGCAAGAAAACAAACCCTTGTTGAATATGGATTTCGTTTGCCTTCCTGTTTGGATAACCGACCTTTGAAGTTTGAAGAATTTTTATCCTTAATCAATCAGACAGTTTATGTATCGGCAACGCCATCTAACTTTGAGATTGAAAGAAGTAAGTCTAAAATAGTTGAGCAGATTATAAGGCCCACCGGGCTCGTTGATCCGGAGATTATCCTGAGAGAGACTAGGGGTCAGGTGGATGATTTGATAAAGGAGATAGGTTTAAGGGCCAAAAGATCAGAGCGTGTATTGATTACAACACTTACGAAACGAATGGCAGAAGATCTTTCAACCTATCTTAAAGAAGAAGGCATAAATGTTACTTATTTACATTCTGAAATCAACACAATTAGTCGTAGCCAGATTTTAAGGGACTTAAGAAAGAAAAAGTTTGATTGCCTTGTGGGAATAAATCTCCTGCGTGAAGGCCTGGATTTACCAGAGGTATCCTTAGTAGCAATACTTGATGCAGACAAGGAAGGTTTCCTGCGTTCTGAGACTTCTTTGATTCAGACTGCAGGCAGGGCAGCGCGTAATATCAACGGAACTGTTATTATGTATGCAGATAGAATTACCGGGTCAATGAAGGCCGCAATTTCAGAATGCAATCGCAGAAGGAAAAAACAGATAGAATTTAATCGTCGCAATAAGATAACGCCGCGCGGAATAAAAAAGGCGATTTCAGAGGGCATTGAGAAGGAATATGAAGCAGGGGAATTGGTCAGAGAGCAGACAGATCTAACTCCGCATGAATTTGAAAGGGAGATAATAATAGCTGAACTTGAACATGATATGGAACTGGCAGCACGTAATTTGCAGTTTGAAAGTGCTGCTCAGATTCGCGATAAACTTCTTAGCTTAAGAAAGGAGAAGGTTAAAATTGAAAAATAGAAAATCTCTGATAATAGCTATAGACGTAGGCAATACCAATATTAGTATTGGTCTATTTAGAAAATCTGTATTAAAATCTAAAATTAGTATTGCAACCAGATCAAGCCGGCCTGTTTTAAGAAGACATCTTATGCGTCTTAAGCATTTAGGGGCGCATCCAGATGCAATAATAATATGTAGCGTTGT
The DNA here is from genome assembly GCA_018830005.1 of Candidatus Omnitrophota bacterium. Classification (NCBI taxonomy): domain Bacteria; kingdom Pseudomonadati; phylum Candidatus Omnitrophota; species Candidatus Omnitrophota bacterium. Next base: position 155,870 of record JAHJTE010000002.1, on the reverse strand, counting down.
GCCGGATATGAATAAGGTGTTGAGCTTCGAGTTAAGGAAAATCCTTAAAGTTAAACCTGTATTTTGCGGCGAAGATTTAATTGTCCCAATAAAAAATTTATATAAACACCCCGAGTCTGTTGGTCAGGATAGATTAGTTACTGCTTATGCTGCCGCAAGGTTCTATGGTCAGCCACTCATAATCTTGGACTTTGGAACAGCTGTTACTATTGAAGCTGTTTCTAAAGGCCGCGCCTATCTTGGCGGCATAATCACACCCGGTCTAAAGATAAGTCTTGAGGCACTTTCGCAAAAAACAGCATTACTTCCAAGTTTAAGCTTAAGCAAAAAGCCAGCTAAACTGCCTTTGATAGGAAGAACAACGAGCCAGAGTATATATAGCGGATTGTTCTTTGGTTTTTCATGCATGATTAAGGAGCTGATTAAAGAGGTGAAGAAAAAAATCGGCAAAAATGCTAAGGTAGCTGCAACTGGCGGTGACATAAAGATCATTCGTAGATTCCTGGCTGGAAGCATAGATATTGTAGATGAAGACCTAACCTTGAAAGCCCTTAATTTGTTAGCTCAGATATAATCTTGCGCTTAACCCTTGGTTTTTAAAAAAACTCTTGACAAAATTTTACTTTAATGTAGAATACCTTTCTTAGCACTCTTAAAAATCGAGTGCTAAAAAAACAAATAGATTCCAAGAGGCACGAAACTTAACGTATCAGAAGAAGTTACATAATTTAACTTAAAGGAAGGAGGTTGTTGTATGAATATTCAGCCATTAGGAGATCGTGTAGTTGTTAAATCATTAGAGGCTGAAACTAAAACAAAAGGCGGCATTGTTCTACCAGATACCGCAAAAGAGAAGCCTCAAGAAGGTAAAGTAGTTGCAGTAGGAAAAGGAAAGATTGGCAAAGAAGGGACTCTTCAAAAATTAGAGGTTAAAGTTGGCGATAAGGTCCTTTATGGAAAATATTCCGGAACAGAAGTTACTACCAAAGATGGCCAAGAGCTTCTTATCATGCGAGAAGAGGATATATTTGCGATTCTAAAATAAGAGAGAATTATTCAAGAAGGAGGAAAGACAATGGCAAAGCAGTTAGCATTTGGCGAGGAAGCAAGGCATGCTATTATGCGCGGCGTGGAGAAGCTTGCTTCGACCGTCAAGGTAACTTTGGGTCCTAAGGGAAGGAATGTAGTTCTAGATAAGAAATTCGGCTCTCCCACAATTACCAAAGACGGCGTAACAGTAGCAAAAGAGATAGATCTGGAAGATCCATATGAAAATATGGGTGCTCAGATGGTTAAAGAGGTTGCTGAAAAAACCTCTGATATTGCTGGTGATGGTACTACCACAGCAACAATTTTAGCAGAATCAATTTACAAGGAAGGCTTAAGGAACGTTACTGCTGGCGCAAATCCAATGGCCTTAAAGCGCGGAATCGAAAAGGCAGTAGAAAAGGTTGTTGCTGGATTAAAGGGTTTATCTACAGAATTAAGCGAGAAGAAAGAGGTGGCTCAGGTTGGATTTATTGCATCAAACTGTGATAAGCTTATCGGTGATTTAATTGCTGATGCAATGGATAAGGTAGGCACAGACGGCGTAATTACAGTTGAGGAGGCAAAATCCTTGGCTACAACAATGGATTTAGTTGAAGGTATGCAGTTTGATCAGGGTTATCTTTCTCCTTATTTTGTTACTGATTCCGAACGCATGGAGTGTGTACTTGATAATCCGCTTATTTTAATTTACGAAAAGAAGATTTCAAGCCTTAAAGATATACTACCGCTATTAGAACAGGTGGCAAAGGGCGGCAAACCTCTGATTATTATTGCTGAGGATATTGAGGGTGAGGCATTGGCTACTTTGGTAGTCAATAAGATCAGAGGAACATTAGTCACTGCTGCAGTTAAGGCTCCTGGTTATGGTGATAGACGTAAGGAAATGCTGGAAGATATCGCCATACTTACTGGCGGAAAAGCAATAACTGAAGATTTAGGAATAAAGTTAGAGAATATCGGTTTAGATGATCTAGGCCGCGCCAAGAGAATAAAGATTGATAAAGAGAATACTACGATAGTTGAAGGCGCAGGAAAGACAGCTGACCTTAATGCTAGAATCTCTCAAATAAAGAAGCAGGTGGAATTAAGCGACTCAGATTATGACCGCGAGAAATTACAGGAGCGTTTAGCAAAATTAGCTGGTGGCGTTGCTGTAATTAACGTGGGAGCAGCTACTGAAACTGAAATGAAGGAAAAGAAGGCACGCGTAGAAGATGCCTTGCATGCAACTCGCGCAGCAAAAGAAGAAGGAATAGTCCCGGGTGGCGGAGTGGCTTTACTACGTACCATAGATTCCTTGAATGAATTAAAGCTGAAAGGCGATGAGCAGATTGGTGTAGGTATTGTAAAACGTGCGCTGGAAGAACCTGCAAGACAACTTGCGAAGAATGCCGGTTTAGAAGGTTCTGTTGTGGTTCAAAAGATCAAAGAATTAAAGGGGAATGTAGGCTACGACGTCAATGACGATAAATACACTGACATGATAAAGGCGGGAATAATTGATCCTACCAAGGTTACTCGTTCTGCGCTACAGAATGCTGCAAGTATTGCAGCACTAATGCTTACAACCGAGGCCTTAGTTGTAGATAAACCTGAGACGGATAAGGCTGGCCCGGCAATGCCTCCAGGTGGTATGGGTGGTATGGGCGGCATGGGTGGAGGAATGTATTAATAAGCTAATTTGCGCATTCTCTCACAAGAAAAAACAGATAGGCAGGATAGAGTGGTTTGTCCTGCCTATTTTTTTAAATTTTATGACTCTAGCACCCTAATCAAATCTATTTTTTAAATTGACATTGTTATTAAGATTAGATAGAATGTTAATTCATCAAGAAAGCCTATATTTATAACTAAAAACACAGCTGATTACCTGTGTTAAAAATGGAGCTTTTAACATGGCAGAATGGGTTGGCATAGGAAGGCGAGCAAGACGTTGTTATGGTTTTGATGAGGTTGCGCTTGTCCCGGGAAATGTGACTGTGAATCCTCTTGAGGTAGATACCAGTTTTAAGTTGGGAGATAAATCATTCAAGGTACCGATAATTGCTGCAGCAATGGATGGGGTGGTTGATGTCCGTTTTGCTGTAACAATGGGAAAATTAGGAGGTCTTGCAGTCTTAAACCTCGAAGGCATACAGACTCGCTACGAGAAGCCAGCCCTTGTTTTAAGAAAAATAGCCAAGGCTGGAAACGAAGAGGCAACTAGATTAGTACAGTCAATTTATAAAGAGCCGATTAAAGAAAAGTTGGTTGCCAAAAGAATAGGTCAGATAAAAGAAGAGAAGGTTTCTGTGATTGTAAGTTGTACTCCCCAGAATGCTAAGCGTTTTGGAGAGATTGCCTCCTCAGCCGGAGTTGATTTTTTTGTAATTCAGTCTACGGTTACCACAGCGAAACATATTTCGAAGGCATACAAGTCTTTAGATATAAAGAAGTTTGTAGAAGGCATGAAGGTGCCGGTTTTAGTCGGCAACTGTGTTACCCATGAGGTTACGTTAGATTTACTTTCTACTGGTGTTGCTGGTGTACTTGTTGGCATTGGTCCTGGAGCAGCCTGTACTACGCGCGGCGTTCTTGGTATTGGCGTGCCTCAGGTTACAGCTACAATTGATGCAGCTGCTGCCAGGGATTACTATTATAAACGTTCAGGCAGATACGTTCCTATAATATGTGACGGTGGTATGCATACGGGTGGGGATATATGCAAGGCGTTTGCCTCTGGTTCGGATGCAGTAATGATTGGTTCTTCCTTTGCCAGGGCAAAAGAGGCTCCCGGAGGCGGTTTTCATTGGGGTATGGCAACCAGTCATGTTAACCTTCCTCGCGGTACGCGTATTAATGTCAAGACAGTAGGAACCTTAGAAGAGATTCTTTTCGGGCCGGCTAAAGTCGATGACGGCTCACAGAATTTGATGGGTGCCTTAGCAACTTCAATGGGCTCTCTTGGCGTGTCAACAATTCGCCAGATGCACGATGTAGAAATAATTATTGCCCCTTCTATTCAGACCGAGGGAAAAATCTTTCAGGCTGTACAACGAGTAGGAATGGGCAAATAATTCACTTCCTTAATGTCTCGCGAAACTATCCTAATATTAGACTTTGGTTCTCAGTATACTCAGTTGATAGCAAGGCGCATCCGTGAACTAAAGGCCTACAGTCAGATTGTTCCATTTTCCATTAGTCCAAGTCGCATTCGCGCACTCAAACCCAAAGGCATAATTCTCTCTGGTGGTCCGGCAAGCGTTTATGATCGCAATGCCCCCTTACCTCATAAAGGCATCTTTAATCTTGGCATTCCTATCTTAGGGATTTGTTACGGAATGCAATTAATGGCTTATTTATTGGGTGGAGAGGTAGGGCGTAGTGGGAGGCGCGAATACGGGAAGGCAAATCTTCTTATAAAAAGCAGGGGTGATTTATTTAAGTCTTTGCCAAAGAAGATTTCCTGCTGGATGAGCCACGGAGATTGTCTAAAGAAAGCGCCTGTAAACTTTAGTGCGATTGCCCATAGTAGGAATAGTACTTTTGCCAGTATTGCCAATGCTAAAAAAAGGATTTATGGCGTTCAGTTTCATCCTGAGGTTGTCCATACTCCTTTGGGTAATAATATATTAGCTAATTTTTTATTTAAAATTTGTAAATGTAAAGGCACTTGGCAGATAGAGTCGTTTGTTAAAGAGACAATTTCCAATATCAGAAACAAGGTTGGTAAGGGTGAGGTTATCTGTGGGCTCTCAGGCGGGGTTGATTCTTCTGTATTGGCTATACTTTTACATAAGGCCTGTTCTAGACAGTCAAAGTGTATTTTTGTTGATAATGGTCTCCTGAGAAAAGATGAAGCAAAAAGGCTAAAAGAGACATTCGCGGATAACCTTAATCTGGACATTGATTTTGTAGACGCCAGAAAACGTTTCTTAAGCAAGCTGAGGAGGGTTACTGACCCAGAGAAGAAACGCATAATTATCGGACGCGAATTTATAAACGTATTTAAAGAAGAGGCGCGTAAATTTAAGGATGCAAAATTTCTCGCACAAGGCACGCTTTATCCAGACGTTATAGAGTCAGTCTCAAGCACTGGATCTCCCAGTGCCAAAATAAAAAGCCATCACAATGTGGGAGGCCTGCCTAAGAATTTAAAGCTAAAACTTATAGAGCCTTTAAGAGAATTATTCAAGGATGAGGTGAGGCAGATTGCACACGTATTAGAATTACCTGGCTCGATAGCTAATCGACATCCGTTTCCTGGACCAGGGCTTGCTGTGCGTATAATCGGAGAGGTAACTGAGGCGCGCTTGGAGATTCTAAGAGAGGTTGATGCGATTGTTATTGAAGAGATAAAAAAGGCTGGTAAATACGATGCTATCTGGCAGGCATTTGCAGTTTTGTTACCGATAAAAACAGTGGGAGTCATGGGTGATAAACGCTCTTATGAGAATGTGGTTGCAATCCGGGCTGTTACGAGCCGAGATGGTATGACAGCTGACTGGGCAAGGCTACCTAGAGGCCTTTTAGAAATAATCTCTAATCGAGTTATCAATGAAATAAGAGGCGTCAATCGTGTAGTCTATGACATAAGTTCAAAGCCGCCGGCAACTATTGAATGGGAATAATAGTATTTAAAGATTTTTGCGCCGACTGCAATGCGCGAATAATAGATTTAATCTCAGGGTTTAAAAATTAATACCTACCTAGTTTTAAATCTGGTATAATAAGAGCACATCCAAATTTCCTTAATCCATTTTTATTCAAGGTATCATGCCGCATTCTGATTTTGTCCATCTTCATTTGCATACCCAATACAGCCTTCTAGACGGCGCCTGCCGAATTAAAGAGATAGTAAAGCTTGCCCAACAATTTAGGATGCCGGCCTTAACTATTACTGATCACGGTAATATGTTTGGGGCAATTGATTTTTATCTTGCGGCAATGAAGGCAGGTATAAAGCCAATAATTGGTTCTGAGGTCTACGTTGCCCCAAAAAGTAGATTTGAGAAATCTTCCTCAGGTATTTCTGAAAGCTCTTACCATCTTATCCTATTAGCTAAGGATGAAATGGGCTATAAGAATCTTATGAAATTGACTTCCATCGGCTATCTGGAAGGTTTCTATTATCGGCCACGCATTGACAAAGAGTCATTGAGTAAGTATCAGGAAGGTTTAATCGGTTTAAGTGCCTGCCTAAAGGGAGAGATCTCATCTTTGATTGCTGCCTCCAGAATGAATGATGCATTTAAGGTTGCTGATGAATATTATCAGATTCTTGGAAAAGGCAATTTTTATTTAGAGATTCAAGAAAATGGAATCCCAGAGCAAACCAAGGTCAATGAAGGATTATTAAAGATCTCCAAAGAGCTAAATATCCCCTTGGTAGCTACAAATGATGTGCATTATCTTCTAAAAGAACATGCCGCAGCGCATGAGGCGCTACTGTGCATACAAACACAGTCAATGCTTTCAGACCCGAATCGAATGAGATTTCAGACAGATGAGTTTTATTTTAAAAGCCCCCAGGAGATGAAAGAGCGTTTTAGTTATGCGCCCGAGGCTATTTCAAATACTATTGCCATAACTGAAAAATGCAATCTAGAACTAGATTTTTCCAAGACGCATTTGCCTAATTTTAATGTGCCGGGAGGAATTTCTAAAGAAGATTACTTACGCAATCTATGCAAGGAAGGCCTAAAAAAGAGATATCAGGAGGTCACGCCTGCAATAAAAGCAAGGCTTGAGCATGAATTGGATATTATAAAGGAGACCGGATTTACGAGTTATTTCCTTATTGTCTGGGATTTTATCCATTATGCGAAAGAACATGATATCCCCGTAGGGCCGGGCAGGGGTTCTGCTGCGGGAAGCTTGGTGAGTTTTCTTCTGAGTATAACGGATATTGATCCTTTAAAGTACAGCTTGATTTTTGAGCGCTTTTTGAATCCGCAGCGTTTAAGCCTGCCGGATATTGACATAGATTTTTGTTATGAAAGAAGAGGCGAGGTAATTGACTACGTCACAGCCAAATACAGCAGTCAAAATGTCGCCCAGATCATTACCTTTGGAACAATGCAGGCACGCGCAGTTATTCGTGATGTAGGCAGGGTTATGGGTATACCTTATGCAGATGTAGATAGAATTGCAAAATTAATCCCCCATGATCCTAATATCCATCTCGCAGAAGCAGTTAAATCAGAATCAGAATTGGCCAATCTCTATAAGACTGATGCACAGATCAGGAGACTTATTGACACTGCCAGGGTTTTAGAAGGCCTGACGCGGCATGCCTCGACACATGCTGCCGGAGTTGTTATCTCAGATAAGCCATTAAATGAATATGTACCTCTTTTTCAGGCAGAGGGCCAGCTGACTACAGGTTATTCAATGAATGCCGTAGCAAAAATCGGTCTGCTTAAAATGGATTTTTTGGGTTTAAGGACCCTTACTGTAATTGAACAGGCCGTAAAGATTATAAAGAAGCGTCATAATATAGATATTAAAATCCATGAGATACCCTTGGATGATAAAAGGACTTTTGATTTGCTTTCGGCTGCAAAGAGTATTGGAATTTTCCAGCTTGAAAGTTCAGGCATGCGTGATCTCTTAAGGCGTTCGCAGCCTACTCGTTTTGAAGATTTGATTGCCTTGCTTGCCCTATATCGTCCTGGTCCTATAGGTAGTGGTATGCTTGATGATTATATCACCCGAAAACGTAGCAAGCTGCATATTCACTATGAGCATTCTAAATTGGAGCCGATATTAGAAGAGACCTATGGAATAATAGTATATCAAGAACAGGTTATGCGCATAGCAAGTGAATTAGCAGGTTTTTCACTCTCTCAAGCTGATATGTTGCGTCGGGCAATGAGTAAGAAGATACCTGAGGTTATGGAGGAACAACGTAGAGTATTTGCCGATGGCTGTGCTAAGAACAAGATTGATAAAGCAATTGCACGCAGGATATTTGATTTGATTGATTATTTTTCTGGTTACGGATTTAACCGGAGTCATTCTGCCGCCTATGCCCTTATTTCATATCGCACCGCATATCTAAAGGCCAACTATCCTGTTGAATTCATGTGTGCGCTTCTTTCAAGCGAAAAAGACAATACTGATAAAATCGTGGAGTATGTCAAACAAGCGCAGGTACTCAAGATAAAGATTTCTACGCCTAATATTAATGAAAGTTTTGCTGATTTTACTGTAGAAGATGATAGAACTATACGCTTTGGACTTCTGGCCGTAAAAAATGTAGGAAGAGGTGCCATAGATTCCGTATTAGAGGCAAGAAAAAAAGACGGTAAGTTTATGTCTTTGTTTGACCTTTGTCAGCGCGTTGATTCGAGATTAGTGAATAAGAAGGTGCTGGAGAGCTTAATTAAGTGTGGGGCATTAGATTGTTTTGGGGCACATCGGGCGCAGCTGATGACGGTCTTGCTAAAGGCTATCGAGATTGGTTCAAGGGTTCAGAAGGAACGCAATTGCCCCCAGCTATCTTTCTTTGAAACTGACAAGAGCTCTTTTGATATAATTCTTAAAGACAGCCAGGAATTACCAAAGATTAATGAATGGCCTAAGACTCAAGTCTTGACTTTTGAAAAGGAGGTTTTAGGATTTTATGTTACAGGGCACCCTTTAGCAAAGTACGAGAGGGATATATCCAGGCTAGCCATTTGTTCTATAGCTAAGCTAGCTAGCCGCGCTGACTCCGAAGATGTTGTCATTGTTGGACTAATAAATAAGATCCGCCATTTAACGACTCGTAAGAAACAAGAAAAGATGGCAGTTTTAAAGATTGAAGACCTGGAGGGCTCTGTAGAGGTTATAGTCTTTCCTAGAGTGTTTAAAGAATATGAACGTTATTTGCAGGGTCACTCTGTGGTTTTTGTTTCAGGTCGGCTTAATCTAAAGGAAGAGAGCCCCAAGATAATTGCTAATTACGTCTTTCCGCTTGAAGAGGTTTATAAGCTGGTTGCAAACGTTAAAATAAGGATAGAACACTCAAATGCCAATATTATCAGGAGTTTGAAAGAAAAATTAGCGCAATTTCCAGGAAATACGCCTGTTGACTTGGATATAACCGATGCTCATAAGCAGCATGTACAGATACGAGTAGGTAAGGAGTTGTATGTGCGTCCTGCCAAAGAACTTATAGCAGAATTAGAAGGGTTGAGTAACAATCTTAATCTCAGTCTGTCCTTAGAGCATCATCACGCCTAGAATTCTCATATTGATTCCAAGTTAGATCTGCTAGAAAGTAGATTTAACTTGACATCGTAACATTTTGGTGGTACTGTATTTATGTTAAATAAGGACATAATTTAGGATTAGATGTTCTTGTTCGTGCAAATGACCTTGGAGGTGCGAGTATGACCAAGAAAGACATAGTGCTGAAGATTGCAGATCAGACTAATGTAAGACAGGTGGTAGTAAAAAAGATAGTCCAGAAGACATTTGATTCAATTGTGGATGCCTTGGTCAGAGGCGAGAAGGTAGAACTGCGCAATTTCGGTGTCTTTAAAATAAAAGAAAGAAAAAGTAGGACAGGAAGAAATCCCCGCACTGGTGAGGTTGTGCCAGTTCCCCCGCGCAAAGTAGTAGTCTTCAAGCCGGGATTAGAGATGAAAAAGAAAGTTAGATAATTGATAAGACCCTTCCTTAAAAGGAATGGGAAGGTCTATCCTTTGTGGATAAGACTACTTCCAAACTTAACCTCATGTTCAATTCTTAATCACAAATTCCAGCTTAATTTGTAGCCCCAAATCTTTCTAATTAGCTATGATTTATAAAGCCCCGCGTGGCACAAATGATATCTTAGGTTCAGATATTCAGTTTTTATATAATATTTATGAGAAAAGTCGTGAAATATTCTCTCTTTTTGCTTTTGAGGAAATCATTACCCCTGCCTTTGAAGATTCAGGTCTTTTTGTCCGTTCCTTGGGTGAGGCAAGTGATATCGTAACAAAACAGATGCTAAATATTAAAACTAGCCAAAGGCCTCTAACATTAAGGCCAGAGGGTACGGCATCGATTATCCGTGCATATCTGGAGCATCACCTGGACAGAAAAGAAGGATTTAAGAAGATTTTTTATATTGGGCCAATGTTTCGGGGAGAACGGCCTCAAAAGGGACGCTTGCGGCAATTCACCCATATTGGTGCTGAGGCTATTGGTTCTTATAGTCCTGCGCTTGATGCAGAGATCATAGTTTTAATGACAAGACTCTTAAACAGCTTTGGTGTTTGTGATTATGTCCTTAATCTAAATAGCGTTGGCTGTGCAAAAGACAAAGAAAAGCTAAAAGCCATCTTGAATAAAAAACTGCAATCCAAGGCCTCTAGGCTTTGCAAAGATTGCCAGGCGAGGCTAAAAAAGAATATATTGCGGATTCTTGATTGCAAAAAGGAAACTTGTAAACAAATCGTTTCTGAGATTACATTGGATAGTGACTTTCGCTGTTCGGATTGTGCTCGTCATTTTAAGATGGTGAAAGGTTTTCTTAATCAGCTTAAAGTGAAGTTTAACGAGGTAGCGACTCTTGTGCGTGGCCTTGATTATTATACCGGCACTGTTTTTGAAGTTACTAATTCTAATCTAGGCAGTCAGGATGCCTTAGGTGCTGGAGGTAGATATGATAATTTGGTGGCACAGCTGGGTGGTTCGGATATGGGTGCAGTTGGTTTTGCTCTTGGTTTTGAACGAATTGCCCTTTGCCTTAATAGCCAAGCAAAGACTTCGCCAGGAGTAGGCAAGAGGGGGCCGGATGTTTTTCTGGCCTTGACCAAAGAGACATTTTTACCTGCGGGGCTGTCGCTTCTGAATGATTTACGTGCTGCTGGAATAAGTGCAGATATAGACTATTGCAATAAATCGCTTAAAGCTCAAATGCGCAGAGCCAATAACATCAAGGCAAGAATCGTACTTATGTTGGGTGAGGAAGAAATTAAAACTAATAAGATTACTCTGAAGGACATGGAAACAGGAAGCCAGAATACATATCCTAAGGATGAGGTTATATCTAAGTTGGGAGAGTTGCTTAAAAAGGATTAAGCCAAAGATAGGTTATGAAAAGAACTCATACATGCGGGCAGTTAAGAAAGCAAGACGTTGATAAAGAGGCTACTTTGATTGGCTGGGTCTATCGCCGGCGTGACCACGGAAAATTAATCTTTTTAGATATCCGTGACCGCGAAGGCTGGACTCAAGTCGTGTTCCATCCTAAGGATTTTCCCGAAGCACACGCCCAGGCTAGTAAAGTACGTAGCGAATTCTTAATCTGCGTAAGGGGATTGGTAAATGCCAGGCCAAAGGGCATGATAAACCCCAAGATTCCTACTGGTGAAGTCGAACTTTATGCTAAAGAAATGCAGATCTTAAATGTCTCGGCAGGTTTGCCTTTTGAGGTTGATTCTGAAACTCCTGTCTCTGAGGAGCTGCGCTTGAAATATCGCTATCTTGATTTAAGGCGGCCTGAAGTTCTGCATGTTTTTAAGCTGCGGCATCGTATAAATCATTCGATTCGCTGTTTTCTTGATGAGTCTGGATTTTTAGAATTTGAGACACCGATTTTAACCAAGTCTACCCCTGAGGGAGCCAGAGACTACCTGGTCCCTTCAAGATTATTGCCCTCTAAATTTTTTGCACTTCCGCAATCACCTCAACTTTTCAAACAGTTGTTAATGGTAGCTGGCGTTGAAAGATACTTTCAGATTGCCAAATGTTTTCGTGACGAGGACTTGCGTGCAGACCGCCAACCCGAATTTACTCAACTTGATATGGAGATGTCTTTTCTAGGGCAGGAGGATATATTCAATATTTGCGAGAGTCTCCTGCAGAAAATCTTTAAGGATTGCCTGAATCTAGAGCTGAAGATTCCTTTTGCGCGTATTAGTTATAAGCAGGCCCAGGATAAATATGCAACTGATAAACCTAAGATTGGTGAAGATAAGTTTAATTTTATCTGGGTAATTGATTTTCCTTTGTTCAAGTATAATGAAGAGGAAAAAAGGTGGGAAAGCGAACATCATCCTTTTACCGCACCAGTAGAAGAAGATATTCAGTTTTTGGAGACTGAACCTAAAAAGGTAAGGGCACAATCCTATGATTTGGTTCTAAATGGCGCAGAGATTGCCAGTGGTTCTATCAGAATCCATAAGCGCCAACTCCAGGAAAGGATTTTTAAGCTTATCGGCATTTCGGATAAACAGGCGAAAGAACGCTTTGGTTTCTTGCTGGAGGCCTTTAATTTTGGCGCACCAGCCCATGCTGGTATTGCCTTTGGTTTAGATAGATTAATAGCGATAATTTTAGGAAAAGATTCCATAAGAGATGTGATTGCATTTCCTAAGACGCAGAGTGGTTTTTGTCCTTTAACAGGAGCCCCCACTGATGTGGACCAAAGACAGTTGAAGGAATTAGGTATAGATTTAAGGAATCCGCAAGATAAGAGATAAACAATTCTCTAAAAATATCAAAGGAGGGTGTTAAGATGAAAAGGAATGATGCAGTTTTAGCTGTTGTTCTTACTTTTTGCTTCTTGTTTCTTGCTAGTCTGCTTTCAGGTTGTATTGTGCGCACCTACACAGTGACTAAGGAGAGAGTAGACCAGGAAGTAGCTGGAAACGAAGGTTATATTCAGGGTAATATTCCAGCAAAAGATGTAAGTAAAGACATAAAGAAAACGCGTAAAGTCAATGTCGTGGAGATTGAATTGCAGTCACCAATAAAATTTGAGAGAGGTCTGCCTAAGCCAAAGACTGAAACTACACAAGATGAAGAATTATGGGGAAATCAGGGATATGTGAGCGGTTCCGAGGGATCAGAAGAGACAACCCGCATTAGGCAACGCGTTAAGGAGGTTGGGGAAGTTGTTTTATATATGATAGAGAAAGGGGATACGCTGCAGAAGATCTCAATGCGCTTTTTTAATACCACCAAGAAATTCCAAAAGATCTGCCAAGATAATAAAGATAAATTAAAGAGCTGTGAGAAGATTTATCCTGGACAGGTCATCAAGATTATTAAATAGAGCGATGTTAAGAAAGATCGTCTAGATGGAATATGTAATTAAATTAAAAAATCAAGATGACTTGCGTCAGTTATTTGGTTCTTGTGACGTTAACTTAAAGCTTATTGAGAAAGAACTTGAGGTCAATCTCTTAACTCGAAAAGAAGGCCTTAAAGTCATAGGTGCAGCTGTTGCTGTAAAGAAGGCAACAGAGGTAATTACTTACTTACTTTCAATCATTGAGAAAAGAGGCGTTATCAGTAAGCTTGAGGTAAATACTGTTTTAAAGAATGGCGCTAAGAATGATATACGTCAAGAGGAGGGAATTGAGGTTTCTTTAAAGGGCAAGCATATCGGACCCAAGACCAGTGGTCAGTATGCTTATGTTAAGACAATAAAAGAATATGATATTGTTTTTGGTATAGGTCCAGCAGGAACAGGAAAGACCTATCTAGCAATGGCCATGGCAGTAAATGCCCTCAAGAAAGGTATAGTGCGCAGGATTATTCTTACTAGACCGGCTATAGAGGCAGGCGAGAGTTTAGGCTTTTTGCCGGGGGATATGAATCAGAAGGTTTCACCTTACCTGCGACCGCTTTATGATGCGCTTTATGATATGATGGATGCTGAGCGTATTGAAAAATTAATAGAGATGGGAATTATCGAAGTAGCACCTTTAGCTTATATGCGCGGCCGTACATTCAACGACGCCTTTATTATACTTGATGAAGCGCAGAATTGTACTACTGAGCAGATGAAGATGTTCCTGACGCGTTTGGGTTTTGATTCAAAGACGGTTATTACAGGTGATATTACCCAGAGCGATCTTCCGGAAGGTAGGCCTACAGGTCTCCTGCAGGCCAAGGATTTATTGGCTGATATCAAAGGAATAAAATTCGTAAATTTTACTGGCGAAGATGTTGTGCGACATGAATTAGTGCTTGAGATAATAAAGGCTTATGAAAATGCACGCCCCAACTTTAAATAAAGAAAAACTCATACATTGGTTGTCTAGAGGTCTATTGCTTATTATTCTTTGTTCTCTGCCGATTGTTATGATTATAATGAGCAAGACAGGTCTTGTCGGTCAACTTTCTGAAGGTGATGTTGCCCTAAAAGACATCTATGCCCCGCTAGATTTTACCTACCAAGGGCCTATTGATGAGGAGGAAACTCAAAAGGCAAGGGTTAATGCAACAAGAAAGATATCGGAAATTTATAACCTTAAGCAGCTTGCCTTGGACGAAGGCCTATTTAGAAATTTAGCAAAAAGGATAAGATTAAAGGCGCCAAATATAAGCCAGATTTATTCTCGCACTTTTAACAACAATTATTTTCTTAAGGCAGAGGATAAGAAGCGGTTTTCAGAAGCTGAGGCAGAGGAGATAACTGTATTTGATTCCCGCAAGAAAACTTCTAAAAATATACCCATAACAGAAATTAAGACCGTTAAAGATGCCCGCAAACAAATTGAGAAAGAATTAGGTAAGGAGTTTAAAAGCAAAAAAGACAAGGATATTGTTTTAGACCTTATAACAGCTTCATTAGTTCCTAATATTATCTTTGATGCCGAGCAGACTGCAAAGAAAAAAGCTGAGGCCAAGGACGCAGTAGCGCCTATTTATAAACAGGTAAACGTGAAAGATAACGAACTGATCATTAGTAAAGGTCAGATCTTAACCCAAGGTATCCTTAAAAAACTGAATGCCTCCCACACCTCTCGGCCGCAGCAAGAATTGATTTCCTTTAATCTAGGCATGAGTATTTTGATGATTATGTTTATTATTATAAGTGCTGCCTTCTTAAAAATTTATTACCCCAAGGTTTACTCTTCAAATAAGGAATTGACGTTACTGGCCGTATTATTCTTATCAGCTATAATTTTAGGAAAATTTGTTGAACTTTCTCCTTATAGTAGTTTTATAGTTCCGGTCGCAGCTTTTTCTATGGCCTATTTTATGCTTACCAATGATGCTGCGATGTCCTTTGTGCTAGCCGCCTTGCTTTCTATGGTTCTGGGTATAAGTTTTAGTAATAATATCGGCCTGCTTATTATATTCTTTATAGGTAGTATCGCAGGCGTTACTGCGGTTTCAAAGGTGCGTAGACGCAATCAAATATTACAGGCCGGACTTTTGGTCGGCAGTGTACAGTTTATCAGTATTTTGGCCTGGGGATTATTTAATAATTTAGAATATGCGGTAATTTTAGAACAGGCAGGCTGGGGTGTTATAGGCGGTATCTTAAGTGCAGTTATCTTGATGGTTATTTTACCGCTCTTAGAAGGTCTCTTCAGCCTGATTACAAACATCACGCTTTTGGAGCTTTCTGATTTTAATCAGCCCTTACTTAAAGATATGGTATTAAAGGCTCCTGGTACGTATCATCATAGTCTACTGGTAGGAAACTTAAGCGAAACTGCTGCTGAGGCAATAGGGGCGAATTCACTCCTTGCCCGCGTTGGTGCCTATTTCCATGATGTCGGCAAGATTGATAAGGCAGAATATTTTAGCGAAAACCAGAGTCAGCCGGAAAGTAAGCATGATGTACTCAATCCTTCTATGAGTAAATTGGTAATCATAAACCATGTAAAAGAAGGTCAGGAGATAGCACGCAAATATAAATTAAAGAAACCGATAATAAATTTTATTGCCCAGCACCATGGCACGAGTTTGGTCTATTATTTTTATCGTAGGGCCTTAGAGGATCTCAAGAAAGAAGACGATATAAAAGAAGATGTATTTCGTTACCCCGGACCCAAGCCTCAGAATAAGGAGACTGCGATATGTCTTTTGGCTGATTCAGTGGAGGCGGCAACACGCTCTATCGAAGAGCCGACCTCTCCTAAGATAGAGGATGCTGTACATAAGGTTATCAATAATAAATTTATTGACGGTCAGCTCGATGAATGCGATTTAACACTTAAGGATTTAGAAAAGATAGCCAAGGTGTTTACCCATATCCTGACTGGTATATATCATAGCCGAGTAGTATATCCTGAAAAGAAAAATGGTTCTGTCTATAAAGAATCACCAAAACAAGCTTCCAGTAGTAAAGGGAACAGTAAGGCAGATAGCAAAAAAAATTCTCTCTAAATTTAGCATTTCACGCTACCGGATCTGTATAGCTTTTTTGGATGATGAAAATATTAAGCGGCTTAACAAGCGATTTTTAGGCAGCGATTTTCCCACCGATGTATTAGCATTTCCTTATAAAGGCTCAAAGGAAAAATCAGGTAGTGTTCTTTGGGCTGATATTGCGATATCAACAGATACAGCGATCAAAAATAGTCGTTATTTTAAAACCTCGGTTAATCAAGAGCTCTGTCTCTATATAATTCATGGAATTTTACACATTTTAGGCTTTGATGATAATACTGCCTCGCAAAGACAGCGTATGGAAAAAGAACAGCAGCACTGGCTTAAGAAGCTTAAACCAGAAATAAAATATCTACTCAAGTAAGATCCCTCAAAGACAAAGTCATGTCTATCTACAAAACCCAGGCCTTCCTCATAAAAAAAGACGATTTTCGTGAGACAAGCCTCATAGCACGCTTTTTTAGCCAGGACTATGGAAAGATAAGCTGTCTGTTTAAGGGCATACGAGGTGAGCCGAAAAAGTTTGCAAGCAACTTAGAGCCTTTTTCTCTAAATGAGATAATCTTTTATAAGAATAATAGAGGTGAGCTTAATTTGGCAAGTCAATGCGATTGTATTGAAAATTATTCTAAGATTCGTGAAGATATAAATAAGGTCTATATCTGTTCGTTTATGCTTGATTTGATTGATTCTCTTATGCAGCAGGAAGAAGTAAGCATTCCCTTGTTTACATTGCTTAATGATTGTCTTAGGCTTATGTCCCAAGGCCAAGATCATCATAAGCTTCTATTTATATTTACGATTAAGATTCTTTCCTTAAGCGGGTTCAAACCGCATTTTGACTCTTGTGTTAGTTGCACAAGCCATATTGATTACACAAAAAAGACATACTTTAGTTCATCGCGCGGCGGACTTTTATGTGAAAAATGCCTAGAAAAGGATAGGGCATCCAGGTTAATTTACAGGGGTACGATTGCCTCTATCACTTATATCCAAAATAACGAAATTGATAATAATTTACGTTTAGGTTTGAATACTTTGATAAAGAAAGAACTTTCAACGCTACTTAATAAGTTTTTAAAATATCATCTCGAAAAAGAGTTAAAGTCTTCTTCCTACATCAGTATGTCATAAGGAGGGGGTAGATTCCCATGGCGAAGATAGTTGTTGTAGGCCCAGGTGCAATCGGCAGCTTATTAGCAGCATATTTAACTAAAGGCAAAAATGAAGTATGGTTGCTGGATAAGGACAAATCTCGGGCAAAGCGAATTAATGATACAGGCATAAGGCTTGAAGGCGTAAGCGGAAATTGGCGCAGCAAGGTTAATGCGAGTGATAATGTCTGCGATATTAAGGCAGCAGACTTCATCATCATCTGCGTAAAATCCTATGATACGCAAAAGGCCCTCAAAGGGCTTAGGTCCTTGCTTGGCGAAGAATCACTCATAATAACTTTACAAAATGGTATCGGAAATATAGAGTTAATAAATGATATCTTTAGTAATAATCAGGTTGCTGCTGGCTCCACTAATATGGGTGCCACCTTGTTAACACCTGGTCATATTCGTCATGCCGGTTTGGGAGAGACTGTTTTAGGCAAGCTTGATGGTAAGATAACTTCTCAGCTGCGCACATTACGCGAGATATTTAATACTTGCGGCCTGTCAACGCGCATATCGCGGGATATTAAAGGATTGCTTTGGTCTAAATTGATCATTAACGTTGGCATAAATGCCTTAACAGCAATAACCGGCTTAAATAATGGCAGGCTTATTGAGTATGAGTGGACACATAAGATCTTGAAAGATACTGTCACAGAGGCAATAAAGGTTACTAAACGCAAACGCATAAAACTAATTTTTGATGATCCCCTTGGCAAGGTTGAGTCTGTTTGTGAGGCAACAGCTAAGAATGTTTCTTCAATGCTACAGGATGTGCTAAGACAGAAAAAGACAGAAATAGACTTTATTAATGGTGTTATAGTCCGCCATGGTCAGAGCTTAGGCATTGCTACGCCAATCAATCTCATGTTATATGAGTTAGTAAAGACTATTGAGGCAAGCTATGAGCACAGGGTTAGTAAGATATGAGGCCATTACCGCATGCAATTACATCTTTTGCAGCTTCTTTAGTTGTCTATAGCTGGTTAGATTCATTACTGGCTGCGATTATCTGTTTTTTAGGCGGGACCCTTATTGATCTGGATCATATTCCGGAATACCTGTCTATAAAAAATAGAGAGTTTAGTTTGAAGGCATTGTATTATTCTAATATAGTTAAGGACAAGGAAAGAATCTACATTGTCTTTCATTCTTTTGAATTAGTATTCTTATTGTGGTTGATGATTCTTTTGTTTGAGTTTAATTTGTTTTGGACAGCTTTTGCAATAGGCATAACCATGCATCTGGTCTTTGATTTATTTAGAAATCCCATAGCCTCGCCAGGTGCATATTTTTTCCTCTATAGGTTATCTAGAGGATTTAAGGGAAGTTTATTATTCAAAATACCCAAGAGTTAGTTTATTTTAGATTTTTTCACTTAAGAGGAAAAAACAGGGAAAAAATTAATGGATAATCTTGAGATTTCTCAAATCTTCAGGCAGATAAGTAAAATTCTAGAGATTAAAAACGATAATCCATTTCGCATACGTGCTTATGCGCGTGCTGCAGCAACAATCGAATCCTTAAATGAGGGCATTAACACACTTATCAGGGAAGATCAATTAGAAACCATTCCAGGCATAGGGAAAGACTTAGCAGCAAAGATTAAGGAAATAGCCTTAACCGGAAGTCTTAAATTTCATGAGGATCTAAAAAAGACCATTCCTCTGGGCCTTCTGGATATACTTGAGGTCCCTGGTTTAGGTCCTAAGACCGTAGGTTTGTTATACAAAAAACTGGGAGTCAAATCTGTTACAGAACTCCAGATATGCGCAAAAAGAGGCAGGCTTCATAAGTTAGAAGGGATTAGGGAAAAGACGGTTTCCAATATCTTAGCAGGCATAGACATCTTTAAAAAGGGGAGAGAAAGGATCTCTTTGGCTAAGGCACTTCAGATTGCTGAGGGCATCCTGAATAATCTCTCTTGCAACAAGCAGGCTAAGAAGCTTATGTATGCTGGTTCAGCACGACGCATGAAAGAGACTGTAAGAGACATTGATATCCTTGCAGCTTCAAATAACGCTAAAAAGATTATTGATAGCTTTATCAATTTAGGAGGCGTAAAAAGGATACTTGCTAAGGGTCAGACAAGGGCAAGTATAATTGCAGCCAGCGGCATTCAGGTTGATTTGAGGGTTGTACCTGTGATGAGCTTTGGTGCGGCCTTGCTTTATTTTACTGGTTCAAAGGATTTCAATATTAGACTAAGGCAGCTCGCGCTTAAGAAGAAAATGAAGATAAACGAATACGGCCTGTTTTCTGTTAAAGGTAAAAAAGAGAAGTTATTGGCTGGAAAAACAGAAGAGGGCATCTTTAAATCTTTAGGCCTATCTTTTCTTCAGCCAGAATTAAGGGAAGACAGGGGTGAAGTGGAATTAGCTATTAAAAATAGATTGCCAAAGTTATTAGAGCTATCAGACATAAAAGGCGATTTGCATGTTCATTCAAATTATTCAGATGGCCTAAATTCTATTTCCGATATTGCCTCTAGGGCAAAAAATAAGGGTTATGAATATATAGCTATTGCTGATCATTCTCAAAGTTTAAAGATTGCAAGTGGCCTGGATAAGGAGGCATTGAAGAAAAAGAAACAGGAGATCGAAAGATTGAATAAGGAATTTTCCTCAATTCGTATTTTATACGCTGCTGAAGTTGACATTGATTCGCATGGGGAGCTTGATTACCCGGCAGATCTTTTGGCTGAATTTGACGTTGTTGTTGCTGCAATTCACTCTGGTTTTAAGCAGCCAAAGAAGGAACTCACGCAGCGGATTATAAAGGCATGCAAGAATAAATACGTTAATATTATTGCCCATCCTACAGGCCGGCTTTGGGGTGTGCGCGAGTCCTACGACATTGATTTTAAAGAGATCTACAAAGTAGCAGCTAGCACTAACACCGCATTGGAAATAAATTCATTTCCAGATAGGCTTGATTTAAATGATATTAATTCTCGCCAGGCAAAGGCGCACGGCGTTAATCTGGCTATAAATACCGATGCCCACAATCTTAACCATCTGGATTTTATGCGTTTGGGCGTTGCCACTGCTCGTCGGGGATGGATAGAGAAAAAGGATTGTATTAACACTAAAGGCTTGAAGGAGTTAATGAGGATTTTAAAGAAATGAAACCACAATTTTTATCTAAATTATTAATTATAGTTTTTATTTCTCTGATTTTTTCTGGATGCTCTTATCGCGATTCAGAAGAGGCCTTTACGCTTCAGAGAAAGTTTCTTATGGGCACGATTGTCGAGGTCACCTCTAACTCGGATCAGGCAGCAAAGATTGTCTTCGATACCTTTAAGCGCCTTGATGAAAAATTAAGTCATTTTAAAAGCTCAAGTCCTGTAGCTGAGTTGAATAGAGATGGTATAGTTAGCGCTGATAAAGAATTGCTGGATTTAATAGTTGAGTCTTTAAGGATATCAGAGGAATCCTCAGGGACATTTGATATTACTATCGGCCCTTTGAGTGATATCTGGAAGAAGGCGATTAAGGGTAAAGAATTGCCGCCTCATAAGGAAATAAAAAAGGCCAGGGAATTAGTGGACTGGAAGCAGGTTTCTGTTGATAGGGAAAATGGCTTAATCAAATTTAAAAAAGCAGGTATGAAAATCGATTTAGGTGCAATTGCTAAAGGTTTTGCTGTAGATATTGCCGTAGAAAAATTAAAGGCAGCAGGCATTAGCTCTGCTTTAATTAATGCCGGCGGTGACATCTATTGTTTGGGAAAAAAATTTAATAGACCCTGGAAGATTGCAGTGAGGCATCCAGAAAAAGAAGGAAAATTTAGTCAGGTATTTTCTTTGGTTGATAGGGCGGTTGCTACAAGTGGAGATTATGAGCAATTCTTTACTCTGGGAGGAAAGCGTTACAGTCATATTGTTGACCCCCGCACTGGTTATCCCATAGATTCAAGGATTAGCTCGGTAACTGTTGTTTCAGATCGCGCCATGACTTCTGATGCGTTGGCAACAGCAATTTTCATCCTGGGTGAGAAAAAGGGTTTAGCATTGGCAGATAAATTTGAAGGTATAGAGGTTAAGATAATAAGCCGCTGACCTTGACAGTATGTTTATAGCTTGCTAAAATAGAATTTTTGTAATAGCAGAGGACTCTTATGACCAGAGAGAAAATTACAATCCCCCAGATTCTGGAGAAGAAGAAAAGGCGTGAAAAAATCACCATGCTTACTGCCTATGATTTTCCTCTTGCTTCTATAATTGATGAGTGTGGTATTGATATGATCTTAGTAGGGGATTCTGTGGCCAATGTTGTATTGGGTCTGGATTCAACAACTAAGGTAGGAATGGCTGAAATGCTTCATCATGCCAAGGCAGTAAGGCGCGCTGTTAAATACTCTTTAGTTATTGGAGATATGCCTTATGAATCCTACCAGGTTGATATTAAGGATTCAGTAAAAAATGCCCGTAGGTTTTTGGATGAGGCAGGTTGTGATTGCGTTAAGCTTGAGTGGTTTGATCGTTGTCTTGAAGTAACAGAATCAATAATAAAGGCCGGAATTTCAGTTATGGGCCATATTGGCCTTACGCCCCAGACCGCAGAAAAGATAGGTGGATTTAAGGTCCAGGGTAAAGATGCTGCTACGGCAGCCAAATTAATAGAACAGGCTCACCTCCTAGAAGACTTGGGTTGTTTTTCTATCGTACTGGAGTGCGTACCGGATATGATTTCCAAAAGAATAACAGAAGAACTTAAAATCCCTACTATTGGCATTGGCGCTGGTATTCATTGCGATGGCCAGGTATTAGTTACCCATGATTTGTTGGGGCTTTTTCAGCGCTTTCGGCCAAAATTCATAAAGCAGTATGTAGATCTCTCAAGAGCAATCAAGACAGCTGTCCAGGAATATAAAAAAGAGGTTATCGAAGCTAAGTTCCCGACGAAAGAGCATAGTTTTTCAATCAAAGAAGAAGAGTTGAAGAAATTATAATCGCTAAAAGATGTCTGATAACTTAATGGATAAAATAGTTTCACTCTGTAAGCGGCGTGGATTTATATTCCAGGGTTCTGAGATTTATGGCGGCCTGGCAAATACCTGGGATTACGGTCCTTTAGGTGTAGAGTTAAAGAGAAATGTTAAAGATGCCTGGTGGAAAGAGAACGTGCAGATGCGTTCAGACATGGTGGGTCTAGATGCTGCCATACTTATGCATCCTGAGGTTTGGAAGGCGTCAGGGCATGTGAAAAGCTTTATCGATAAATACAAAGATTGCTTGGTTTGCAAAAAAAGAATAAAAGCGGATGATCCGCGCTGGAATCCTAAAAAACCAAATAAGTGCCCAGAATGCGGTAATGACGGCGTTGGCTTGACAGACGCCAGAGAATTTAATCTAATGCTTAGGACTACCTTGGGTGCGTTAGGAGTTGGTGGAGCAGAAACCTATCTGCGCCCTGAGACTGCCCAAGGAATATTTGTCAATTTCTCCAATATCCTGAATACTACGCGTAAAAAATTACCATTTGGCGTTGCCCAGATCGGTAAGGCATTTCGTAACGAAGTCACGCCGGGAAACTTTACCTTCAGGACCAGAGAATTCGAACAGATGGAGATAGAATATTTTGTCTTGCCGAACGAGGCTGATAAATTCTACAAGCAGTGGATTAATGATAGATTCGATTGGTATTTAAAACTCGGTATGAAGGAAGAGAATCTAAAAAAGCGCGAACACAAAAAAGAGGAGTTGGCGCATTACGCCTTGGCCTGCACTGACATTGAATATAAGTTTCCTTTTGGCTGGAGTGAACTTGAGGGCATTGCCAACAGAGGAGATTTTGATTTAAGGCAACATCAGGATTGTTCTAAGAAAGATCTATCCTACGAAAAGAGCTTACCTTTTATTATTGAGCCTTCCGGAGGCGTTGACAGGGCAATCTTGGCTTTTCTTGTGGATGCCTATAGGGAAGAAGAGGTACGTGGCCAGCAAAGAGTCGTCCTAGGCCTCGGAAAACAACTTGCGCCTATAAAGGTAGCAGTATTGCCGCTTCTTAAAAAGAATAAGGAAATAGTCGACTTATGTAAGAGAATAGCAGCTGATTTAGAAAGGTCTTTTTTCTGTGCTTATGATGATACAGCAAGTATCGGAAGACTTTATCGTCGACAGGATGAGATTGGTACCTGTTATTGCGTTACAGTTGATGTAGAGAGTTTAGGGGATTCTAAGGTTACTGTTCGCGACAGAGACTCAATGAAACAAGACAGGATAGATGTTGGTAACGTAGGGCAATATTTAAAAGACAATTTAGGTTAATTTTTTATACAACAGGAAAGGAGTTTTAGGTAATGGCGAAGAAAAATGTCTACTTCTTTGGAGCAGGCAAGGCAGATGGAAATGGAAAAATGAAGAATTTCTTAGGTGGCAAAGGCGCTAATCTAGCTGAGATGGCAGGCCATAAAGATTTAAGATTACCAGTGCCAGCTGGTTTTACAATCACTACCGATGTCTGTATCTATTATTATAAAAATAATAAGAAATACCCAGCTGGGTTAATGCAAGAGGTAAATAAGGCCTTGTCAAAGGTGGAGAAGGTTATGGGTAAGAAATTCGGTGATTCTAGTAATCCGCTCTTGGTAAGCGTTCGTTCCGGTGCCAGAAAATCAATGCCTGGAATGATGGACACTGTGTTGAATGTCGGCTTGACGCAAAAGACAATACCCGGCCTTGTTAATATGACCGGAAATGAACGTTTTGTCTATGATGCGTACCGCAGGCTTATTACCATGTATTCTGATGTAGTTATGGAAAAGGCAGCTGGGATTGAGCCTAAAAGCGATAATCTAGGTGTGAGAAAACAATTAGAGGCAATACTGGAAAGAGTCAAAGGCCAAAAGGGCGCTAAATCAGATACAGAGTTGGATGCAGATGATTTAAAGAAGATATGCGCTGAATATAAATTGAAGGTAAAAGAAGTCTTAGGAAAGGAATTTCCTGATGATGCGATGAAGCAGCTCTGGGGTGGTATTGGCGCAGTTTTTGCTTCCTGGAATGGCAAGCGTGCAATTTCCTATCGTCGCATTGAGAATATTCCTGATGAATGGGGCACAGCAGTTAATGTACAGACAATGGTATTTGGCAACATGGGTAAGAATAGCGCAACCGGAGTAGCATTTACACGCAATCCCGGAAACGGAGAGAATCAATTTTATGGTGAATATCTTATTGATGCCCAGGGTGAGGACGTTGTTGCTGGTATCAGAACTCCGGCACCTATCAATAGCTATTCTCAGAGCGAACACAACAAAGATTTAAAAACCCTACAACAGGTAATGCCTAAGATATATTCACAACTTGATAGCATCCAGAGGAGACTAGAGAAACATTATAAGGATATGCAGGATATTGAATTTACCATAGAAGAAGGCAGGCTGTTTATGCTTCAGTGCCGGGTTGGCAAAAGAAATGGTCCGGCAGCCTTACGTATGGCTATGGATATGTATAAGGAAAAGCTGATTGATAAAAAGACTTTAGTGATGCGGGTTACTCCTAATCAGCTAGATGAGTTACTACATCCAATCGTTGACCCCAAAGAAGAGATGGCTACAAAACCTCTTGCTAAAGGCCTTCCTGCTGGTCCAGGAGGAGCAGTGGGTCAAGTTGTCTTTACTTCAGGCGATGCTGTGAAATGGGCAAATGAAGGCAAAGAAGTGATTTTGGTACGAGAAGAGACAAGTCCGGAAGATGTTGAAGGCATGCGTGCTGCCAAGGCAGTACTTACTGCTCGCGGTGGCATGACAAGCCATGCAGCATTGGTTGCTAGGGGCTGGGGTAAATGTTGTATTGTTGGCTGCTCTGTTTTAGAGATTAATGCTGAGGAAAAGATAATTAATGTAGGCTCTGAGGTTGTTAAAGAAGGAGACTGGATAACACTCAATGGCACTAAAGGCAACATCTATGGTGGAAAGCTTGGAATGATAGATGCTGGTGAGGAAAATAAGCTGTTATTTTCATTTCTCACACATTGTGATTCTTTACGCAAGCTTAATATCAGGACTAATGCTGATACGCCAGAGGATGCAAAACGCGCACGTAGTTTTGGCGCTGAAGGTATTGGTCTGTTTAGAACCGAACATATGTTCTATGGCAAGAATTGCGCAGAGCCTTTGTTTAAGCTGCGCAAGATGATAATGGCAAATTCAAGCCTTGAAAGGAAGAAAGCGCTTGATGAGCTTTTTGGCCACGTTAAGAATGATTTTAAAGGTACATTGCGCGCAATGGAAGGCCTACCAGTTACTATAAGGCTTCTTGATCCGCCGTTGCATGAATTCGTTCCTAAACAAGAGGAGCAGCTAGATGCCTTGGCAAATAGTTTATCTATTAGCGTTGCTGAAGTAAAGAAACGTGCTGAGGCCTTGCATGAGAGCAATCCGATGATGGGTCATCGCGGAGTGCGCTTGGGAGTTACTTATCCAGAAGTAACAAAGATGCAGGTACGTGCTATCCTTGAGGCAGCTGCAGAGTTGACGCAGGAAGGCGTTAAGGTTAAACCAGAGATAATGATTCCTGTAGTTTGCGCTTCTCGCGAACTAGATAATCAGTTTAATTTGATAAATGAGGTTTATAAACAGGTTTTAAAAAAATATAATTTAAGAAAATTGTCGTTTCTTGCGGGTACGATGATTGAGATTCCGCGCGCAGCACTCATTGCTGATGAAATTGCCAAGGTTGCTCAATTCTTTTCATTCGGCACGAATGATCTTACTCAGATGAGCTTTGGGTTTTCACGCGATGATATCGGAGGATTTCTGCAGGATTATTTACAGAAATCTATTTTAGAAGACGATCCATTCAAGACAGTTGACGTAACTGGCGTGGGAGAGTTAATAACAATGGGAATAGAGCGGGGTAGAAGCACAAGGCCTGGGCTCAAGGTAGGTATCTGTGGCGAGCACGGAGGCGATCCTGCTTCTATAGAGTTTTGTCATAAGGTGGGCATGGATTATGTTAGTTGCTCTCCTTTTAGGGTTCCGATTGCAAGACTTGCCGCTGCCCAAGCAGCGCTTAATAATGCTCAAGGCAAAGCTAGAAAGGCAAAGAAATAACCTTTATTAATTATTAGATCATGGAAGCCATTAAAACTTATTTAAGAGATATTCACGATATCCCGCTTCTGACAGCCAAGCAGGAAGCAGCAGTAGCTAAAGAAGTTTTGCGTGGCAATAAAGAGGCGAGGCGTAAACTCATTCGTTCAAATTTACGCCTTGTGATTAGCATGGCAAAGCGCTATGCTCATTTTGGACTGCCTTTAATTGATTTGATTGAAGAAGGCAATGTTGGGCTTATGCGGGCGGTTGATAAATTTGATTATAGGAAGGGCTTTAGGTTTTCCACTTATGCTGCCTGGTGGATTAAGCAGGCAATTACTCGCGCAATCTTTGAGCAATCACGTACTATCAGAATTCCTGTTTATATGAATGAACTTATTGCCAAATGGAAAAGGACGCAAGAGGCCCTGCGCCAGAAATTAAAACGTAATCCTTCACAGGAAGAAGTAGCAAAAAAAATGAAATTACACGTGGATAAGGTAAATGATATAGAAAACTGGATAACCAAGATGTCCTCTCTGGAGGCTCCGATTGGAGAGGCAGATGAGAGTCAGGTTATGGATTTGATAGAGGATACAACCTCGACTTCAAAACAAGGCCTAAAACAGGCATTGGACCACGATGATATTGAAAATTTACTCCACATAACAAATCGTCGAGAAAAAGAAGTTTTGGATTTACGTTTTGGTCTCAGAGACGGAAAAATCCATACCTTGGCGATGATTGCCAGGAAATTAAAGGTCTCGCGTGAAAGGGTCAGGCAGATTGAGGCACAGGCGATTAAGAAGATTCGCCGGTTTACATCAGAAGAGGAGAAGACGAATGAAGAAACAGGATCTCGCTAAATATATCCGTTCCATCCCTGATTTTCCAAAGGCAGGAATACTCTTCAAGGATATAACGACACTTTTAGCTGATAAGGATGCCTTTTCTGCAAGTATTGATTTAATGGCGCAAAACTATAAGCATAAAAAAATCGATGCTATAGTTGCTGTTGAGGCACGCGGATTTATTTTTGGAGGCGCCCTTGCTTACAAGCTAGGAACCAGCTTTGTCCCAGTAAGAAAAAAAGGGAAGTTGCCTTACAAAACGCTCGAGGTTACTTATGATCTTGAGTATGGTCAGGATACGCTTACTATCCATGAGGATGCATTTAAGCCCGGAGCTAACATATTGATCATAGATGATCTTCTTGCCACAGGTGGAACAGTTAAGGCAGTTTGCGATTTAGTAGCAAAACTTGCAGGAAATATTATCGACATCTGTTTTTTAATCGAGCTTACTGAGTTAAAGGGAAGAGAAAAGTTAGGTGATTTACCAGTCTTTTCCCTGATTAAATATTAAAAAAAGCGCCTGTAGCTCATTTGGATAGAGCGGGGCTCTCCTAAGGCCCGTCTTGGGGTGGTTCGAATCCACCCAGGCGCATAATCTATAAATCGGGCCAGAAGAAGCTATAAACATTATGTATGATTTTCACTGCCATTCTTTATTAAGCGACGGCGAGCTCCTACCAGCAGAACTTGCTAGACGTTATGAAGTAGCTGGCTATAAAGCAATTGCCATAACAGACCACGTAGATATTTCAAATATTGACTTTGTAATTGATGCAATTCTAAAATTTTGTAAAGGCTGGCCAAAAAATGCAAAATTAAAAATTCTGCCCGGTATAGAGTTGACTCATTTAAACTTAGAGGATTTTGCGCCCCTTGCAAGCCTGGCTCGAAAAAGAGGAATCAAGATTATTGTCGCACATGGCCAGACCATTGTTGAACCAGTCAGAAAAGGAACCAATAAAGCAGCCTTAGAAGCTGATATTGATATATTGGCTCATCCCGGGTTTATCTCTGATTCAGAGCTTAAATTAGCAGCCAAAAAAGGCGTTTCTCTTGAATTAACATCTCGCAAGGGCCATAGTCTTACCAATGGCTATGTTGCAAAAAAAGCTCTTCAATTTGGTGCGGAACTTAGCCTGAATAACGACGCGCACATACCGTACGATATAATTGCACCAGAACAACTTAGGGACGTTGCTTATGGTGCGGGACTTAGCCAAAAAGACGTTGAAAAAATCTATGAAAATTATCAAAAAATCCTTGACAAATATAAGGTTATTTGATACTTTAGATATAACTAGTTATATAGGTTATACCATCAGTGATGGCTTTAAATCTGGGCAGAAAGGAGCGTGAGGAAAAAGACGCCCAAAGGTTATCAAAAAGTCTGATGATATACATATAAGTGAAACAACGTTGCTAGAAAAAGATCTAGCTGTTCATTATATAAAATTAAATGTTCCTTAAGGAGGAAAAACAAATGAGTAAACGCTTAACACTAGTTCTGCTAGCAGCCGCAGTTGTAGCATTTATTGCTACTCCGGCATTTGCTGCTGTCCAGAACGTAAAAGTAAGCGGTGATCTAGAGATTGTACCTTTGGCTCGTGATTGCTGGGATTTGGTTACTCAATCTCAAACCGCTACTGATAACCAAGAACGTGCTATTCTGGGATTTTTGAGGTTAGGGATTAATGCTGATTTAACTGACAATGTTTCAGTTACAGCCAGGCTCCTTAACGAAAGAGAATGGGATACTGACGCAACAGATGCAGAAGATATCCAGCTTGATTTGGCTTACGTAACTTTAAAGGAGTTTTTATATTCTCCTTTAACGTTAACGCTAGGTCGTCAGGAACTTCATATGGGTTCTGAAATGATTGTTGGTGATCCTGATGATAACAATAGTGCAGTAACAACTACAGTTGCAACTACCCAGCCAGATTTAAGCAAGCAAAAAGCATTTGATGCTATGAGAGCAACCCTAGATTATTCGCCTTTAATTGTTGATTTACTCTATGCAAAGATTGCTGAAACTACTGCTGGCGCTGCTGATGATCAGACTCTATATGGTATTTCAGCTAATTATGATTTAGGTGATGATTGGAGTTCAATCTTAGAAGCTTATTTCTATGATCGAATTAAAGATACAGAGGTTTCTGCTGAGATTAGAAATGGTGAAGCAACGCAGGTCTTTGGTGCAAGAGTTGTAACTCATCCGATTGAAAATTTGACTTACAGCTTAGAAGGCGCTTATCAGCTTGGTACCTACATAAATGATGTTGCTGTTGATAGGGATGATAGGACAGTTGATAGAGAAGCAGTAGCTATTGAAACAGCTGCTACTTATGCTTGGCCAGAAGTAAGATATTCTCCAACTCTGACTGCTCTTTATGCATACTTTAGCGGTAATGATGATGGTTGGGATCCAGTAAACGCAGAACATCCTAGTTACCATGCATGGGATCCATTGTATGAAAATCAGACATTTGGTGATATTGCTTGTGCTCTATTGGATCAGACCAATATTCACCTCGCTGGTTTAGTTGCCACTGCAGAACTTGCTGATGACATCAATGTAGAACTTGGCGGCTATTTATACTGGTGGGCTGAGGCATATGGTTTTGACAGTACTTTAACTGCAACTAATCATGAAACATTGCCACAGAGCGTAGACTTGACTGATAAATCTTTTGTAGGTCAGGAAATCGATCTAAGTTTGCTTTATGACTATACGGAAGATGTACAGTTCGGTCTGAAGCTAGGTGCATTTATACCTGGTAATGCATTTGATAGTTCAACTAACTCTACAGCAAGTCAGGCTGTTGGTTCAATGAAGGTTTCCTTCTAAGAGTTGTTTAGTAGGTAGCTTTGAATCCCCGGTTCTTAATTGAACCGGGGATTTTTTTTGCATAAAATATTTATTTTAGTAAAATTTTGTTATATAATAAATGAGTATATAGGCCTGGAAGGTTTTAGAATATAGCTTTAACTTATGAAATATACACACCTTTACAATCGAATTGCTGACACCTATTTTACAAGAAGGGAAGAGGTTTCAAGAGGCAACATTAATTCTAAAAATAGACCCAATCTCTTTATCGGTATCGGCATTGTAAGTCTTATTGTCCTTATTGGCGTCTTGTTATTTTCAGGGAATATTTTTAAGAAAGCCAACACTGTTAAGGCGCAAAAAAAGAGCCTTTCGGTTTTGGCTAATATCCTGCCTCTAAAGCTTAATTATAACTTTTCCCAGACTCATGAAAAGATAAAGAGCATTAGTCTTGATTTACCTAAGATAAATTTGGTTGATTATGATGTATTGGAGTTTGCCCTGCGGGGTGATCCGCAAGAAGGATTTAGCAGCTTGATTAAGGTGGGCCTTGAGAGTTCGCGCCGCGAGAAGAAATCAATTTATATTAGAGGCATAGAATCACGCTGGAAGACATTCAAGATTCCGCTTGAGATCTCTGAGCTGAAGAGCTTCTCTGACCTTAGCGGTATTAGTTTTATTGTCGAGGGCTGGAATATTGAAAAAGAACAAGGGCGTATATTTATAGATAAAATCAAATTTACTAAAAAAGAATGAAAATAATTTCCATTACAAATCAAAAAGGCGGCTGCGGCAAGACAACAACAGCTATTAATTTAGCTGCAGCGCTTTCTATGAACAACAAAAAGACCCTGTTGATTGATTTAGACCCTCAAGCGCATGCCAGCATAGGCTTAGGTATAGAGAGCGAGAAGAGTATGTATGATTGTTTAAGTAATTTTTCCAAGCCAAAATTGAAGATAAAAGAGGTTGTTTTAAAAGTTAAGAATAATTTTTCTATCGCACCTTCTAGTCTGCTTATGAGTACACTTGAGCAGGAGATGTCAACTGAAATAGGCCGCGAGGGCCGGCTTAAGGCAGCACTTTCAGAAATAGATGATTATGACTACTGTATTATGGATTGTCCTCCTAATCTTGGTATATTAACTGTTAATGCGATTTGTTCTTCTGATGAGCTTATTATTCCTGTAGAGATGAGTCGTTTTTCATTTGAAGGCTTAGATCGGCTTCTATGTATTGCTGAGTTGATTCGTCAGCGTCTAAAACACACCGTAGACTTCAAGGTCTTGGTTACGATGTTTGATTCTCGATTACAATATTCGCATAATATGCTTGCAGACATAAGCGAGAAATTTAAAGAAAAGATATTCAACAGCATTATCCATGTCAATGTTAAGCTGAAAGAAGCAGCAAATAGCGGTGTTGCTGTTTTTGATTTCAATAAATACTGCCGAGGCAGCAAAGATTACTTTTCTCTGGCGCGGGAAATCATAAGCGCAGCCGAAGCTAGTGATGTACGTCTTGATGATGTTAAAGAGGTAATTAAGAAGGAAATAGAGCGCTTTATTAAGGCAGAGTTCAGACTTCATGCACCTGAGGCAAAGGAGGTTTATTTAGCAGGTGATTTTAATCAATGGTCGCCAAATAAGAAGTCAATGTTTACTAAAGAAGAAAACGGCATTTGGAAAAAACACCTAAACCTGAAACCCGGCCGCTATCGCTATCGCTTTGTTGTTGATGGGAAATGGTGCGAAGATCCCAATAACCCAGTAAGTGAAAAGAATCATTTTGGCGAAATTGATTCGTTGTTAGATTTAAGATAGCCTCCTCATAAGAACCATGGAAACCATTCAGACGATCAAAAAGAGAAGAAGTATAAGGACATTTGAATCAAGAGCTGTTTCTAAGGATATAATTAAAGAATTGCTGGATTGTGCCCGTTTTGCGCCTACTGCAAGGAATATTCAGGCCTGGCAATTTATTGTGATAACAGATAAACAGACCAAAAAGAAAATCTCTGATCTAGCTCCCAATGGTAATTTTATCAAAGATGCTCCGGTTTGCATTGCGATAGTATCTGAGGATACTAAGTATTATCTTGAGGATGGCTCTGCTGCAACGCAGAATTTACTGCTTGCGGCTGTTGATCTTGGGCTCGCAGCCTGTTGGGTAGCAGGAGATAAGAAAGACTATTGTGTAAATGTCCTGGATATCCTAAAAGTGCCTTATAAATATAAGTTAGTGAGTATGATCGCCTTGGGATATTCGAAAGAGAAGAACGAAATTGCACCCAAAAAATCTTTAGATCATCTAGTCCATTGGGAGAGGTTCAAATAGGAAGAAAAATGATTTTCGGCCTTATCAAAAGAATAAAGCAAAGCATGGAACCAAAAACAATGGTTACCGTGAAGAAAATTAAAACCAAAAGGAAAACAGCTAGAAAAAAAGTTAGATTAAAGAAAAAATCCCCTCTCAAGAAAAGAAAAAAGTTAAAATCTAAATTAGTCTCTCGCAAGTCCAGGCCAAAGAAACCAAGAAAAAAGAAAATAGTAAGGGTTAAGGTAACTAAGAAGCAAACATATATCCAGACAGCTAGAGAAGAGCTGATTGGAGTTATTACTCACTTTTTTCCGCAGATATCAGTTTGTGTTCTTACTGTAACCAGTGGAAATTTAAAGGTTGGAGATACTATTAGGATTATCGGCTCTACTACAAATCTCAAACAGCGC
Source organism: Candidatus Omnitrophota bacterium (assembly GCA_018830005.1). Lineage (NCBI taxonomy): Bacteria > Pseudomonadati > Candidatus Omnitrophota > Candidatus Omnitrophota bacterium. The sequence goes on along the minus strand of JAHJTE010000002.1, from coordinate 123,109 downwards.
GTTAAATCTATCCAAATAAACCATGTCTCCATACAGACAGCAGTAAAAGGAGATGAGGTGGGCCTGAAGGTTTCAAAGCGGGTTCGCATACAGGATAGAGTTTATAAACTAGTCTAAGAATTATGTTAATTGTAATTTAAATCTTTTTGTAGAATACAAAAAATGCGTGTTCGACTAAGGGTATGGAAACATTTTGATATTAATGAAGTAAAGGAACATCTTGTTATTGTTGGCCAGTTGAGTGCCGATTGTGCAAACTGCAGAGCAATAGGAATAGATTACCTAAAGGCTAAAAAGTGTCCAGAATGCAACTCCGAGTTTAAATTTATTGCTACCCGCCAAAATCAGGGAAGATTTCCTCCTCATCTTATAAAGCGAATAGGGCAGATGCGGCCGGAATTAGAGCTTATTGACTATGCTGATTTTAAGCATGCCTCAGACCGCTCTCAGGCAGAAAATTTCTTCAAAAAATAGCAAATTTCGACATAATCCCTTATTTTAAAGTAAGTTAAATCTTTTTTGATAAACTTTTTCATAGTCTTGAAAAAGCTAGGAAAGTCATGTATACTTTTATAAACAGTACTATCTATTGAGAAAGCGCTTTTAGGAGGTATTTATTAAGTTAGCAAAAGCCATGGTTTAATAAGGAACCGGGAAATGACATAATGTTGAAAGTCTATAATTGCCGCCGCTAAAACAGTGGCGGTTTTTTATTTTGATATATAGGTAAAGAGAATATGCTAAAGGTAAATCAACTAAAAAGTTTAATTAAAAGATTGCATGTCGTAGATGAAGTCGCGGCTGGTTTTTCACTAATTGACCGCGACTTTCGTATTGTTTGGGTTAATGCTACGCATATTAAATGGTTTGCAAAAACAAGGAATATCATAGGTAAACATTGTTATAAAATATACGAAGGAAGAAATGATATCTGTGTGGGATGTCCATGTAGAAGATCATTTAAAACTGGCAAGACATATAAGGCATTACGTCCTGGAATCTTGGAGGATGGCAGGAAAGGATTATTTCAAGTTATTGCTAATCCTATTAAAGATAAAAAGGGTAATGTTATTCAAGTATTAGAGTTAGTTTACGAGGTCACTGATCGGGTTAGACTCAGCAAGCAACACTCTAGTAAGATTACCAGTCTTAAAAGTATTTGTGGTAAACTTAAGAGTTCAAATAAAAAACTTAATGTTGAGATTAAGCGCATGCGTTCTGTTAGCAAGAAGGTGTCTAGTGGCAACGATACCTTGAATAAAAGATACAGGACATTGCTGAAGAGATTAAACTATAAACAGGAAGAGTTGCATGATTTAGTTATTGCCAATAAGTTAGTTTGTTCAAACGGAGATACTGCAAAGGCTGTTTCGTTGATTGCAAAATTAGCCAAAGACTTATTGCATGCTGATGCTGCTTCAGTTCGTTATGTAGATAATGAGTCTAGAATGCTTGTTCCAAAGACTGCCATTGGTTTGGGTAAAAACATGCTTATGGAGACTCCTCTTAAGATAGGTGAAGGTATAGAGGGTAGGGCAGCAGCAAGTGGTAAGGTCTTTATTTGCAATGACATGCAGCATGATGATCGCGTCTTGTATCCTGATAAGGCTAAAGAGGAGCATCTGCGTTCAGCACTTGTTGTTCCAGCAGCTTTCAAACAGCAAAATCTTGCTGTATTTAGCGTGTTTTATCGCCATGTGAAGCAGTTTAGTGATGAAGAGATTGAATTGATTAAGGCATTTTCCAATCAGATTGCTGTCGCCATTCAGGAAAATAAAAACTATGATGATGTGCATAAGAACTATTTCAGTACATTGAGGGCATTGGTTTTGGCAATGGAAGCCAGAGACCCTTATACAAGAGGTCATTCAGAGCGGGTTACAATGTATGCATTGGATATTGCTCGCAAGTTAAAACTACCTGATAATATGCTTAGGATAATCCATTATGGCGGCACTGTTCATGATGTTGGAAAGGTAGGAATATCAGATTTGATTTTGAATAAACCAGGAAGATTGACTGCAGTTGAGCGCTCGATTATCGAGCTTCATCCGATTAAGGGCGCAAAAGTACTCCAACCGCTTAAATTTATGAAACAATGCATACCTTTAGTTAGGAATCATCATGAGCGCTTTGATGGCGATGGTTATCCTGATCGCATTGCCGAAACTGAAATACCCTTAAGTGCCAGGATTCTTGCCTGTGCAGATTCCTTTGATGCGATGACAAGTGACAGGCCATACAGATTGAAGAAAATGACAGTCAAGGATGCAATTAAGGAACTGAGGGTTAATGCTGGTTTGCAATTTGACCCTAAGATTGTACCTGTTTTCGTTAGTTTGATTAATAAGAATAAATATATTTAATATAGATCATATCACGTTGACATAGCATGCTTTTTATGTTAGTATTAACAAAAAAAGGATGCTAACTTATGTACAGATGCCAAATTTGCCAACGTGAGATTGATGAGGTTGCTGCTATTTCTCATATTAAGGCAGAAGAATACTTGATGAATCTGATACTGAAGGATCACCCTGAGTGGCACGAGAAGAATCCAACTTGTAAGAAATGCCTGGAATATTATCGTCGCCTCATAAAGGATTCTGAGGTATAGGATCTTGAATTTTCCTTATCTATAGGGTATACTTTACGTTAAGTGTTCTTTTATTTAAGCCGATAAGGGTAAACCTAGAGAAATCTAGGGACATCTTTCAGGGATTATTTCCTTGAGGGATCCTGAGCAATTCGTTCAGGACAAAGCCGCAAACCTATAGCTATAGCGACCCGAAACCTCACTTTTAGTGGGGGAAGGTCCATAGTATGGTGGTTGGGTTACCGAAGAGAGAGGTAAGGTAAGTTAACCTTTGTCGGCTCAGGAATATTATACAGGCGTCCCTAAAAAGGGGCGCCTTTTTTTGTGTATTGCCATTTTTTTCTGTAAATGGTAGAATAAGCAATAGGTTTAACTGGGAAAGATTGGAGTTAAATATGCCAAAGACATATGATGTTGTTGTAATTGGAGCTGGACCTGGCGGTTATGTTGCAGCTATAAGGCTGGCCCAATTAGGAAAATCTGTATGTGTTATAGAGAATGCCAAGGAACACTTAGGTGGAGTGTGTTTGAACGAAGGCTGTATTCCCACCAAGGCCTTATTAAACAGTGCTCACCTTTATGATATTCCAAAGGAAGCAGCCAAGGCTGGTATAGACCTGGAAGCTAAAGAGGTGGATTTTTCTAGGCTAGTCTCTTGCGCTCTATCAAGTTCTGCTCAGCTTCGCAGCGGAATTGAGTATTTATTCAAAAAGAATAATATTGATTTGATTATTGGCCAAGCACGCTTTTCCTCCAAGACATCTGTTTTGGTTATAAGTGGCGACAATGAGACAGAGGTCAATGCCTCCAACTTTATTATTGCCACAGGTTCGCGGCCGAAAGTATTCTCTGGTCTTGAGCCAGATGATAAAAATGTAATTACAAGTGAGGGTGTATTTAGGCTCAAGGAAATACCAAAGAGTCTACTTGTTATTGGCGGCGGTGCTATAGGAGTAGAATTCGGCTCATTATTTAAAAGCCTAGGCTCTGAGGTGTGCATAGTTGAGCTTACAGGCCAGTTGTTACCGCTTGAGGATATTGATATTGCCCAGGAAATTAGCAAATACCTCAAAAGAACAGGGATTGAAATTTTACTTGAGAGTTCTGTAGTTAACTTAGAGAGAAAAACCCATTCTTCTATTGCCCAGATCAAGACTGCTAACGGGGTAATTAATAAGGAGTTTGAGTACGTGCTTCTTTGTGTAGGCCGTTCACCCAACACTGAAAGCCTTGGTTTGGAGAAAATAGCAGTTTTGCTGGAAAAAGGCTGCATTGTTGTAAATGAAAAAATGCAGACCAATATAAAGAATATCTATGCTATTGGTGATTGCATAAACTCTCCTATGTTAGCCCACGTGGCATCAGCTGAAGGCATCCTGGCAGCTGATGTGATTTCAGGAAAAAGGCCTAAGCCGATTGATTATTCATCCATACCGTCTGCTGTATATTCAGAGTTTCAGGCAGCAAGCGTTGGTTTGACTGAAAAGAATGCAGGGGATAAAGGGCTAGATATTGTAGTAGTTAAGCATTTTTATAGGTCTTGCGGAAAGGCCATTCTTTTACATAAGCAAGACGGCTTTATCAAGATCATCGCTGAGAAAAGAAGCGGTAAAATCCTGGGAGTACATATTGCAGGCCATGAGGCAAGTGAGCTAATACATGAGTTTGTAGTAGCTAAAAGTAATAATTTACGCGTTCAGGATATTGCCCATACCGTTCATGCCCACCCAACACTCTCCGAACTTGCTGTTGATGCAGCAAAGGCAGTATTTGATAAGCCAATCCATGGATAATTCAAGTCAGAGACCAGACTGGTTAAAGGTTAAGTTAAGCACCAATAGTTCTTTTAAGCGCATAAAAGAGCTAAATCAGCGCTTAAATCTTAGGACTGTATGCCAGGAGGCAGCTTGTCCTAATATAGGCACTTGTTGGTCTGGACTTGCTCTTACCTATATATTACTAGGTAAGAACTGTTCTCGCAGCTGTAAGTTCTGTAATGTCTCAAAGGCTGATTTGGATGTGCCAGATCCTAATGAGCCTGAAAGGGTTGCCCAGGCTATTAGAGAACTAGGCCTTGATTATGTTGTTCTAACCTCTGTTACGCGGGATGATTTGAAGGATAAGGGTCTCTCAGGATTTATTCAAACTGTATTTCTGATTAAGCAGCAAAGCCCACACGTAAAAATAGAGCTATTAATACCTGATTTTGCAAATTCGCCTCAACTTCTTGAGAGGATCGCTTATTCTGGGGCTGAGGTTATTGGTCATGATATAGAGACTGTAAGAGGGCTCTATCCTGAAATCAGACCTGACTCTAGTTATGATAAGTCCTTAGAGGTGTTGAAATCTCTAAAGGATTTTAATCATGCGATTATTACAAAGAGCGCTCTCTTGATTGGACTAGGAGAAAATCAAACGCAGATTGTTAAAACTATGAATGATTTGAGGCAAGTAAGTGTTGATATCCTTTATCTGGGCCAATATCTTTCACCCTCAAAAGCTCATTGGCCGGTTAAAAAGTATTATAAACCAGAGGAGTTTGCTAAACTTAAAAAGAGTGCAGAGTCTTTAGGCTTTAGAGTGGTTGTTTCTGAGCCTCTTGCCAGAAGCTCCTGGCGCGCAAAAGAGACATATAATAAGGCTCATAGTGCATATTGCTTATCTAGTGGTATCTAAAATGGACGTTTATAAAACCATAATCTCACGCAGGACAATTCGTAAATTTAAACAAGAGTCGATAGGAGAGTCGCTCTTAGAGAAAATATTGGAAAGCGCAAGGCTTGCTCCAAGTGCTTCAAACTTGCAGCCTTGTGAATTTATAGTTGTTAATGAGCCAAAGTTAAGAGATGAGTTGTTTAATGCTTTAAAATGGGCTGGATATATTGCTCCAAAGGGAAATCCAGGCAAGGATGAAAGGCCTCTTACCTATATAATAGTCATTACTGATACTAAGAAAAGCTCCTGGGGTATAGTAGATGCTAGCAGCGCAATAGAGAATATGATACTTACGGCCTGGAGTGAAGGCGTGGCTTCTTGTTGGTTAGGGGCAATTGATAAAGAAAAGATAAGACAAATTTTTAAAGTCCCGGATAATTATAGCGTTGAGTTTGTGCTTGCCTTAGGCTTTCCTGAAGAGAGCTCGGTTATAGAAGAATGCAAGGGAGATGTTAAGTATTGGAAGGATGAGCAGGGTACTTTGCATGTTCCCAAAAGGTCCCTTAAGCAGGTAGTTCATAAGAATAAATTTTAATACTATTTCTATTGCATTTACTTAACAAATATGTTATGTTATTGTTATGGATTGGGAAGAATTCTTAAAGATTACAAGTAAATTACCAGTAATTAATCCCGAAGCTTTGCTTGCAGGCGTATCTAACCCTGCTTTGGTCGAAGTGCAAATTAGTCGTTGGAAAAAGGCAGGCAAGATTATCCAGCTTAAAAAAGGTATGTATTTATTGGCAGAGCCGTATCGCAAGATCGAGGTTTACGAACCTTATCTGGCTGCTGTTTTAAAAACACCTTCATATATTAGTTTAGAAAAAGCATTTGAGTACCATAATTTGATTCCTGAGGCAACAACTGTATTTACATCAGTTACTACAAAAAGAGAAGCAAGGTTTGTATCCAAAGCAGGGATTTTTGATTATAGGCATATTAAAGAGTCTCTTTTTTGGGGCTATAGCTCCGTTACTGTTAATAAACAGACAGCCTTTATTGCATCTTGCGAGAAAGCGCTTCTTGATTTTTTCTATGTAAAGAGACTAAAGGTCTCTTTAGATTATCTAAAGGGATTAAGGCTTCAGAATCTAGAGAAAGTAAATGTTAAGAAACTATTGGAATATGCGCAGCGATTTAAGAAACCAAAGATGTTAAAGGTAGCCAAGGCAATCAAGGAATATAGGGTCGCTAGCAAGAAGGGAGAAAAGGTGTTGTGAAGGATTACTGCTTAGAATTAGTAGGGGCAAAGAATGGTTTTAACGCAAAATTGAATATTATGCGTGAATACCTGCAGGCATATATCTTAAGGATTATGCATGATGAAGGGGTATTTCGTTCTACCGCATTTTTAGGCGGTACGGCATTACGCTTTCTATATAATCTGCCACGCTTCTCAGAAGACTTAGATTTTTCTCTGACAAGAGAAAAGGAGTATGAGTTTGTTGAACTGGTGGCGAAAATAAAGCAGGAATTAAAACTGGCTGGTTACGATATTTCTATTTCCTATAAACATGAGAAAACTGTTCAAAATGCAATGGTTAAGTTCGAGAGATTAATGCATGAGGCTGGAATTTCTCCTTATAAAGAGCAAAAGTTTTCAGTAAAGCTTGAGATTGATACAAATCCGCCAAAAGGAGCAGTATTAAAGACAGATATCGTTAATAAGTATTTCCCAATTTCTTTTTTATCCTATGATGTTTCTTCGCTTTTTGCCGGTAAGTTTAGTGCACTGTTGAGCAGGAAATATACCAAGGGCAGAGATTTTTTTGACCTGGGATGGTATCTTTCGCGCTGGAGAGATATCTCGCCCAATATTACCCTCTTACAAAACGCCCTTAAGCAAACTGGGTGGAAGAAGGAAATGCCATCAGAGAATACCTGGCAGGATTTTATCTTTGAGGTTGTTAAAACAACAGATTGGCAGAAGGTAAGGCAGGATGTAGAGAATTTTCTGGAAAATCCTTCTGATATGGATATTTTCACAAAGGAAAACGTACTCAGCTTAATAAAAGGACGTTGATTACATAGGGAGGTGTTGTTATGGATAAGATAAAGGTTGAGAAACCTACTCAGGAGATGTTAAAACAACAGGGTGTAGATGGTTGGCCAATATGGGAGAAAGAACCATCTTCTTTTGACTGGGAGTATGATCAGATTGAAAAGTGCTTTATTTTAGAAGGCAAGGCAAAGGTGGAATGCGCTGATCAGAGCGTAGAATTCGGCAAAGGTGACTTTGTTGAATTCCCCAAAGGATTGAAGTGTAAATGGAAAATAAGTGAAAAAATAAGAAAACATTTTAATTTCGAATAATCCTTAGCTAATAAAGGAGGCAGAGATGAAGAAAAAGAATATCGAAAAGCAGATCAAAAAACAACTTAAAGAATTAGAACCAAAGATAAAGAAGGTAAAGAGAGAACTAAAGAAATTAGAAACAAAAAGCAAGGCCCAGCTTAAGAAATGGAAGCCCGGGATAGAAAAATTTAAGACTGAGGCAATTGATACTGGTATTGAGGCAAGGGCTAATTTTCGCAAACTCTTAAAAGAATACCAGGTCAAAGAGAAAGAATTGGTTAAGAAATTCAATGTTTATAAGAAGGCTTCCGAAGGGGCATTAGGGGACTTAAAAGTCGGGCTGGGTGATGTTTCGAAGGATTTAACTAGCACATTCAAAAAAATAGCGGCTCATTTCAAGAAATAGCTGAAGCCTAGGGATGTATAAGCTTAGTTTACATTTAAGCGATTTAAAGAAACAGACAACTGTTACTTTTTATAGGAGCTCAGGTCCAGGCGGCCAGAGAAAGAATAAGAGAGAGACAGCCGTCCGCCTGCATCATCGGCCTACTGGAGTTACCAGCGTTGCTACAGAGCATCGCTATCAGTCTGCTAATCTAGAACTCGCCTTTCATCGCTTAAAGGATAAACTAAAGCAATTAAGCAAGAAGCCAAAACCGCGTATTCCCACCAATGTATCCCGCGCAAAGCATGAGAAGAGATTAGAGAAGAAAAAGATCCATTCCCAGAAGAAGGTCCTTAGGAGGAAGGTAGGCATTTCTGAAGATCTCTTCTAAGTTTTAAAATTTATAATTTTGATGTTTATTTAGATTTTCTGTTTATATTAATACACATCATGGATATCTCATTGTATAGCAACATGTTAGAGCAATCATTTTTAGTATTTTTTTAAGTATAAATTCTCTTCGTTTAAATTTAGCAACATTCTCCAGTAATACCTAGCCGAAAAGTAATTCCAACCCAAAATAATTTCAATTCATTACCTATTGTAAATAAAAGAGTTACAATATCTGATTAATATATATTTTTTAATGGTGTTAATTGGCATAGATAATGCTGTATTAGTATATATAAGACAATACAGGACATACTAGGACATACTCAGACAGACCAGAAAACGTAATCATAAATTAAATGTTAAAAAACAGGAGGTTAAAATTGGCTAATAATCATGAACATAAAAGAATGACTATAACCGACATAGCCGATCGCATTGGAGTAACACCCAAGACAATTGTGCGTTGGGAGAAATCTGGCAAGGTTACTCGTTCCAAGCGTGATTGGCGTGGTTGGAGGGTCTATGACAAGAAGGACCTTAAAAAATTGAGAGATTTTAAGGAAACGATTATTTATTTTGGGGAGGATGGCGATGAATAAGATAATTAAGATTTTTACTATTGTTTTAGTAATTGGTCTGTTTTTAGTTCCGGCATTTGCCCAGGACAAGACCATAAGGGCAACAGAGATCATCTCCAAGGATGGCAGGACCATGCGAGCTGTTGAGGTGATACCTAAGGACAGTCAAGCAGCCAGTGTTCCAGCCTTAGATTTTGCTAGTTCAATTCCTGCTAATGCCAACTACTTTGATCCATTAAAATACACATTAGGACCTGAGGATGTGGTAGAGATAACTGTAATGCGCCACCCCGAGTTTAGCGGAGTTTATCCTATAAATCTAGAAGGAAAGATACAGTATAAATTTGTAGGAGATATAGAGGTTACAGGTCTTACCAAAAAGGAGCTGGAAGAAAAAATTAAGGAGCTTGTTGCTAATTTCATCATAAGCCCTGAAATAAACATAACCATTTTAGATTATAAAAGCAAGGTTATCTATGTACTTGGAGAGGTAGCAAGACCTGGGAAATATTATATGCGCTCAGAGAATATACCCGTAAGAGAGGCTGTAGTTCAGGCAGGTCTGCCTACCTTAGCTGCTGCTATGCGTAAATGCGAGTTGATAACCCCTTCTGAAAACGGCAAGGGAAAGAAAAAGAAGGTTGATTTGTATTCGATCCTTTACGGTGGAGAACTAAAAAAGAATATAGAGATGAAACCGGGTGATGTATTTTACGTTCCGGCTACGGTAATGGCAAAGATTATGAGAGTAATTAATCCGGTTGTTGCACCAGTTGGAACAGCTGCTTCTGGTGTTCGTTCAGCAACAACCATGACCCCATAAAAAAAGAGGAAAAAATGGAAAATTATGAAAACGCTAAACAAAGAAACCCGGCAGATTATCTAAAGATACTCTTTAGAAGAAAATGGCTGTTTATAACTCCGATATTTGCGGGGTTGGTGATAAGCATTACTCTTGCCTTTACTTTACCGCCAACATATGAATCTTCAACTGTGATTTTGGTTGAGGAAGAGAAGATTATTAATCCTTTAATTCAAGGCCTGGCTGTATCTACTTCAGTTGCACAGAGGATGCGCACCCTACGGGAGCAGATATTAAGCTGGAGCAGTCTGGTAGAGTTAGCTAAAAAGCTGGATTTAGCAAAGAATGTAAAAAACCAGTTAGAATATGAAAATCTTATAAAAAGCTTAAGAAATAATATCCTAGTTCAGATGCGTGGACCTAATATTATAAGATTAGCTTATTTTGGCAAAGAACCTGAAGAGACCCAGCTTATTGCAAAGACTATAACTGATGTATTTATTGAAAAGAACGTTCAGTCCCAGAGTAAAGAAACAGATGTAGCCATAGAATTTATTAAAGACCAGCTAAGGATCTATAAGAGAAAGATAAAGGAAACAGAGATTGCATCATTAGAAGATCAGCTTAAGAAGCTTCTCGGTGATTCTACTGAACAGCACCCCATGGTTAAGGACTTAAGGCAGAAAATACAGGCCCTAAATCAGGAGCTTAATTCTGGAGGATACGAGGTAGGAGATATTGAGAAGCCAGTAACAAATCCAGTATATGAGGCTTTAAAAGAAGAGATAGACAAGGTTACAGGAGATAGCTTGTCTTCAATTGGCGCAACAGCTTATGCTTCCAATGATGCTGCTAATGAGGGCGAAAGCGCAAGAGACTCTATTTATAAATTGCTGTTAATGGATAAGATTGACTCTGTCTTAGCCCGGGATATAAGAGTAAATGAGAATATTTACAATATGCTCTTACAAAAGCTTGAAACTGCAAAGATTACCCAGCGCCTGGAAGTATCAAAAGAAGGGACTCGTTATACTATTTTAGACCCTCCCAGATTACCCTTACAGCCTTCTAAGCCTAAGAAAATACTAGTTATATTCTTAGGTCTTTTCTTTGGAGGTATGGCTGGTACTGGTCTGGTCTTAGGCAGGGAATTTATGGATAAGTCTTTCCTGGATATAGAAGATGCAAAAAGTAATTTAGAGCTCCCTATATTAGGAGCGATTTCCCGGCTTACTACCCAGGAAGAGATTGATAAGGAAAAAAGAAAGAAAAAGATGATAATTATTATTGGTTTAGTAGTCAGCGCATTGCTTATTATCATTTCAATGTTTATGGCTTTCTTTAGAAGCTAGAGGTAAATTATGTACGAAAAATTCTATCAGTTCACTGATAAACCCTTTAACACAACACCAGATTCAAGGTTTTTCTTCCCTAGCTCTAAGCATACAGAGGCCTTAAATAGCCTGATCTATGCTATAAGCGAAAGAAAGGGCTTTGTCGTGATAACAGGTGAGATTGGGGCAGGTAAGACTACTATCTGCAGAACACTCCTTAATAAACTTGATTGTGCTACCAAAGTAGCCCTTATTACCAATAGCCATCTGACTTGCAAGGAGTTGATTGCACAAATTCTAGAAGAGCTAGAAATTGATTTCAAATCAGGAAGTAAACAAAAGCTATTATCTCAACTTAATGCCTACCTTATAAAACAACTCAGTAATGATATAAATGTCGTATTGATAATTGATGAAGCACAGAATTTGACCCCAAAGGTATTAGAAGAGGTGAGGATGCTCTCTAATTTAGAAACTGAAACTGATAAGATGATTCAGATCATACTTATTGGCCAGCCACAATTACGGACAAAATTAGAGCATCCTCGCTTAGAACAATTTAAACAGAGAATCTCTGTCTATTATCACTTAGAAGCGTTAGATAAAAATGAGGCCCAGGATTATATCCGTCATAGGCTAAAGGTAGCAAGTTCAAATGGAGTTGACATATTTAGTCAAGGCGCCTTAGATTCAATCTATACTTACTCAAAAGGAGTCCCCAGGTTAATTAACCTTGTTTGTGATAGCGCGCTTCTTTCCGGATACGTTTACGAAATGAAAACAATAACAAAGAAATTTATAGATGAATCAATAAAAGAATGGAATTTTCTAACTAGGAGAAAAGACAATGGGTAAAATCACCAATGCATTAAAAAAGGCAGCTGAAGAAAGACTGCAAAAGATTGAAAAGTTTGAGGAAAAAGCAGGCATGAAGTTTGAGTTTGTAGTCAAAAAACGCCTTGATTCAAAGATCGACCCTAGGATCGTAAGTTTACACGAACCATCTTCATCTGTGGCAGAGCAATATAAGAAACTTCGCACTAATATCCAGGCAATTGATTCAAAGTACCCGATTAAGGCGATTACTATTACCAGCTCTACTCATGGAGAAGGAAAGACAATTACTGCCATAAACTTAGCAATCTCCATGGCACATGATCTGCATAATAAAAAGATTATACTGGTAGATGCGGATATGCGCAGAGGAAGGATTAGCAAGTATTTAGGATTTAAAGAGGAAGTTGGACTTTCAGATTTATTGAGCAATGGCGCAAATGTAGATGATGCGTTAGTTGATATAGGCATTGCTAATCTCACCGTTTTACCGTCAGGCAAATCCCCCCATAATCCTGCCGAACTCCTGGGCTCACCTCAGTCAAAAAACTTCATTAAAGTCCTCAAGTCAAAGTATGATTATATCATCTTTGATGCACCACCTATTATTCCAGTAACAGATGCTGGTCTCCTAGGGGCTCAAACTGATGGCGTAATAATGGTAGTGCAGACAAACAGAACTCAGAAAGGTGTGCTTAAGCATGGGGAAGGGTTGTTAAGGCAGGCCCAAGCCAAGATTCTAGGATATATCCTTACTAATCTTCAGTATCATATACCTGGGTATCTTTATCGCTACCTCTGATAGTAGTTGTTGGTTATCAGATGTCAGTATTCAGAGTTAAATAGATGATAAATACATGAAAATCTTACGCATTAAGCCTCCTGAGTGGGAAAAAAGGACGCACGAACAACTAAGGCAACATTATGAGGTTGAAAAAGAGTTATCTAATAGGCTTCGTAATGCCCACAAAGAAGAGAGGATTGAATTGTATAATGTTCTTTATGATGAACTATTTCATCGTGTTCCTGGACATTCTCTTTTAGCTCGTAAGCATAGTCACGAAGCAAGAAACGCTGCTGTCCGAAGGCAAATGAGGCTTCTTAAACGATTTTTGTATCCTGAGGCTGTATTTCTTGAAATCGGAGCCGGCGATTGTAGCTTATCGTCTGAGGTTTCTCGATATGTCAAGAATGTCTACGCTGTTGATGTATCAGAGGTCATAACAAAAAACAGTGATTTTTCCAAAAAGCTAAAAGTCATCATTTCCGATGGATGTCATATTCCTATTGAGTCAGAAAGTATAAATATTGCCTATAGTTACCAGCTTATGGAACATCTTCATCCAGAAGATGCCTTTGAGCAACTTAGGGAAATTTATAGGACTTTATCTCGGGGTGGAAAATATATCTGTATTACTCCAAGCCGTCTATCAGGTCCTCATGATATCTCAAAATATTTTGACAATTCTGCGACAGGCTTTCATTTGAAAGAGTATAGTGTGAAGGAACTTAGTCAGCTTTTTAAAGAAGCCGGTTTTTCAAAAGTAACGATATATATTGGAGGGAAGGGGGTTTATATGCGGTGTCCCGCATACTTAGTTGGATGGCTTGAAAATGGCTTGGATCTACTTCCACCGAAACTAAAGGTAGATATAGCTAATACAGCACCATTTAAGGCATTTTTAGGAATACGGGTTGTCGCGGAGAAATAAGCAAAGGTATCAACATAAGAAAAAGCACTAAACAAGTAAACGATTAATTTATCAAAGTTAACGAGAAGGGAATAGAGGAAATGAAAAATGCTATATCTGTTGATTTAGAAGATTGGTTTTGTGTTGAAAATTTAAGCTCAGTTATCAAGAAGGAGGATTGGGGAAAATGCGAACTACGACTAGTAAAAAATACGAGACAAATTCTTGATCTATTTGTCAAATATAACACCAAAGCAACTTTTTTTATTCTTGGTTGGATAGCCGAGCGAGTTCCTGATTTAATTAGTGAAATTGAAGAAAGAGGTCACGAAATAGCCACTCACGGATACTCTCATACCTTGATTACCGAAATGACACCAATTGGTTTTGAAGAAGATTTGAAAAAAGCTCTATATGTCACAAAAAGATGCATAAAGCATGATGAAATTCTAGGATTTCGAGCACCGTCTTTTACAATCAAAAAAGATACATTGTGGGCTCTGGATATTCTTATAAAAAATGGCATTCGGTATGATTCTTCAATTTTTCCCATTAGTTTTCATCCAGATTATGGAATACCAAATTCCCAACTATCTATTTATGAATTTGATAACTCACTTATTGAAGTTCCTTTAAGTTGTGCAGAGTTTTATGGCAGAAGAGTGCCTTGCAGTGGTGGCGGATATTTCCGACTTTTTCCGTATCCTTTAACTAAATTCTTCATAAAACATTGTATGAAGCAAGGTCGTCCTGTTATTTTCTATTTACATCCATGGGAGATAGATAGTAAGCAGCCACGAGTAAAGGTAGGGGGCTTTAAACGGTTCAGGCATTATTATAATTTGGGTAAAACATTTAAAAGGCTTAATAAATTATTAAGTGATTTTGAATTTACTTCAATAAAGGAGATCTTATCTTTATGAATGAAGAGTTCATTAAACAAAAAAAGTTTTGGAATAGAGAAGCAAAAAATTTTGATTCAATCTATTCACACGAAAAAAATAAAATAAAAAACTTACTGGATTCGATATTTAGATGGGATATGTATAAGCGTTATGAGTACGCTATGGAAGCGTCTAAGCCCATTTCTAACAGAATGTTTCTTGATGTAGGATGCGGGACTGGTCTATATTCGCTATCGCTCGCTAAAGATAATGCGCAAAAAGTAGTAGGTATAGATATTTCAGAAACGATGATTAAAATATGTCAGAACCGGGCAAATCAAGAAGGTTTAAATGGAAAATGCTTATTTATTCAAACCGACCTTATAAATTATATGCCGGTTGAGAAATTTGATGTTTGTATTGGTATTGGATTATTTGATTATATTAAAGAGCCACTTCCAGTTTTAGCAAAAATGAAAACTTTAATCCGAGATAAGGCCATTATGAGTTTTCCACGAGCTAAGACGTGGCGATCTGTCTTAAGAATGTTAAGATTAGCATTAAAAGGTTGTAATGTTTATTTTTACACAAAAACAAGTATTGAAAATTTGTTAAAAAAGGCAGGATTTAAAAAATACGATTTTAAAAAAATTGGTCAACTATATTGCGTTATCGTTAACTCAAGCTAACAAAATGTCTATCAAATTTTATAGAAAAATTCATAAATAAAAACAAATACGTATAATACAAAGCGAAATATAAAAATGACTTCCCTAAAGAAACAAACGGTTAATGGAATAAAGTGGCTTGTGGGTTTGAGTTTTATTAGTAGGATTATTTCTCTTGGTACAACGATTGTTTTAGCGCGAATTTTAAATCCAGCTACTTTTGGTTTATTTTCCCTTGCCTTTATAGCTATTGATACCTTAGGTCTATTTAAGAGCATGGGCTTTGATTCAGCACTAATACGTAGAAAAGACGATGTAGAAAAGGCAGCAAACACTGCCTTTTTTATTATTCCCGTGTTGGGCGTGAGCATATATCTGATTTTAGCAATTTCAGCACCGGTGATTGGTAAATTCCTAAATAATCAGGAAGTAGTGGGGGTTGTAAGAGCCTTAGGCGTAATCTTTATTATCAGTTGTTTTGGAAATGTTCCCAGAGCCCTGCTAGAGAAGAGTATGCAGTTTAAAAACATATCAAAGATTGAGATTAGCACAGGAATTATTTATTCTATAACTGCTATTATTTTGGCGATATCTGGGGTAGGAATATGGAGTTTAGTGTTTGCTTATGTATTAAAGACTTTCTGTCAAAATATAATGTTTTGGGTTTTTAGCAAATGGCATCCAAGACTTGAATTTGACAGGAAAATCGCCTTTGAAATGTTTCATTTCGGCAAGTTCCTTTTTCTGGGTGGAGTAGTTTGGTTTTTAAAAATGAATTTAGATAATCTTTTAGTGGGAAAGCTTTTGGGGGTCGCTGCCTTAGGACTATATGCAATCGCTTTTAATTTGGCTAATTTTGCTAGAGATTATTTTGGAGGGAAGGTCCAGCGCGTTATTTTTCCAGCTTATTCCAAACTTCAAGGAAATTTAGATGATTTAAAAAGGGCATCCTTTAAAGTTTTTAAGCATGTTAGTTTAATTGCCCTTCCTTTTGGAGTAGGGCTAATTTTTTTGGCAGAAGAATTATTAAGCTTTGTTTATGGACAGAAGTGGATAGGCGCAATAAGCGTTTTAAAAATTTTAGCAGTCGCAGGTGTTTTTAATAGTCTATCTTCCGGTTTGGGTGGTGTTTTTTTGGCTTGTGGTAAGCCAAAAATTGTCTTTTGGATAACTGCAATGCAGGTAACCATTTTTCTCATATTCATTGTGCCTATGGCAAAATTATTTGGAATAAATGGAGTAGGAATAGTTGTAGGAGCATCAAGTTTTATTGCTTTTATTGTTAGCTTAAGCTTTCAAATGAAAATATTGAATTTTGGTTTAAAACAAGTTTACCTAAACCTCAAACCAGCCTTGATTTCATCTTTAATTATGGCATTAAGTTTAATTTTGATTAAGAATTTTATTATGCCATATAATTTGCTTATTTCATTAAGATTTTTAATCTTATTCTCTTTTGCTATAGCAGTATATGTTTACTCGCTACACAGAATCGAAAGAAACTTTATTATAGAAATGAAGAAGCTAGTATTGTCCCAGTAAAGGCTATAAACAGCAGTCTTAACAAATTGAAAAATGCAATTAAAGAATACAGGAATTATTAATTCGTTTAGAAAAAATGATATATTCCGAATTGCAGCTGCTGAAATGTCGGGTAGCGACAATCTGGTATTCTTAGCAAAAATCGAATGGCAACTTAATAAATAATAAGAAGGCTGGCATATGAGTCATTTTTTCATTCATTTCCATAATAATAAACCCTTAAGTGAGAGTGCTCTCAAAAGCATAGCTGCGAAATTGAAGTTCTTTTCATGGCTTACGACTTCAAAATACCAATTCGATAATGCCCATGTTGTCTATACGCAAAACAAGAATGATACGCTTGATATTTTTGTCGACCGAGATTCAAATCAAATCGCCATCTTAAACGGGTATGTGGGTGAAAAGGTATCTATGGAGAATTCGAAAGATACTTACCAAAAAGCCAATGCCCAATCGCTTTATATGCTTTACAAGAAATCGGGTATATCAGCGTGTATCGGCTTAAACGGCATGTATAACTTTTTTGTTTTGAGCCCTAAAGAACAATTCGCAGAAGTAGCCTTGGATCGGCTGGGAATTTACCAGGTATTTTTTGTAGTTGTAGGCCATGATAGTTTTGTTTTAACGTCGTCTATTATGACTTTGAAGCTCATTCCCGGTTATTCCCCAAAATTGAGTAAGAGAGGCCTGTTTGATTTGTTGTATATGGGGATAGCATTCGAGGAACGCACAATTTTGGAGAATGTTGTTCGTTTGTTGCCGAATTCAAGCTACCGGATAAATAAGGGCGAACTGAAACTGATTGAAGAGAAAGCTTTGCCTTTCTCAGAAAAAAATTGGGGGACTAGCCAGCTACTATTGCTTGATGAGCTTGAATATAGATATACCCATGCGGTTAAACGCCTATTTAAGCCCGGAGATAAGGTACGTTATCTTCAGTCTGGAGGGAAAGATTCCCGACTCTATAGTTATATCTTGAAAAAAGCTAGAATTTCGCCGGAATGTGTCACTTTTGGCGAACCGCATCACAGTGAAGTCTTCCTGGCGCGAGAGGTAAGTCGTGTACAGGGCTTCACCTGGCAACGTTCGCCCATTTGCCGGGATTTCAATATCAATTCTGCTTGGGCATATTTAGGTTTGGATAGTTTTTCTCGTCGCATATTTCCTCTTGACACTTTTGAAACTATAAATAAACTCTCTCAGGGTTGTGATTATGTAACGTCAAGTTACCTAGCGGATCAAATCATCGGTGGCGGGCATCTTCCCAATAAGATGAAATCCTTCAATAGCGAGCAAGAAAAGGCAGCTTACTACTTAAATTTTCCGGGATCGTCGCTTCTCTCTCTTGAGGAACTACGACAGTGTTTTTTGGGAGATGTTGACGATTATGTAAATGATTATAAAAACGAACTCGTCGCCCTTATTCAACGCATCGCGAATTATCCTTACCATCAAATGTGGGGTTTGTGGTTACGGACGAACGGCCGTTTCAAAGTAGGGGGATCAGTTAGAGCACTGGCTACGGCCGATTGTCTTAGGATGCCTCCCATAGACAATGATTTAATGGATTTCGTCTTTTCGCTTCCTCCGGCTTTATTGTTTAGTCGTCTTATTACTGATCTTCTTTTGATCAAAAAAAGTCCGCAGCTTGCAGCGATTCCTTTAGAGCAAAATGCAAAATATGCTGAGGGTTTAGTGAGGGGATTAAAAGCCGAGGTTAAATACAAACTGTGGAAAAACTATAATGAAAAAGTGCGATTCCCCATTATGCGATTATCCGGTTATTTGCCGGTTGTAACTTCGCAGTTTTATGTTGATACATTTTCTCTGCGCAACAAATCTTTTCAAAAACTGATGTCAGAGGCTTTAACTATAGCACCCTGCGTAGAGGGAATATTGGATATTAAGAGCGTTGAGAGGTTAA
Organism: Candidatus Omnitrophota bacterium; assembly: GCA_018830005.1. Taxonomy (NCBI): domain Bacteria; kingdom Pseudomonadati; phylum Candidatus Omnitrophota; species Candidatus Omnitrophota bacterium. The sequence continues at coordinate 104,468 of JAHJTE010000002.1, read as the reverse complement.
TGAAAAAGGAATTACCGAGTGGTGATGATCATATCTTTTCCGGCAGTGTTCTTAGGTCGTTGGTTACTGTAATTTTTGCTGCAAAAACTTTTAATTCATAATATATCCAAGTAGCAATCTTTATTGGGAGATTTACAGAATGATTCAAGTTCAAGAGGAAGGGGTTAAAGAAAAATTAAAGAATGTATGGCGAAAAGATATTTTTAGTATTCTACGTTCAATAAAAGCTTTATCAACTCGACAGCAAAAAGCAATTGATATTTACATTTTGAATCTTTGGGATAAGTCTCTGTCTTCTAAAGAGGCTGATGAAAAAAAACTACGTTTATGGCAGGAAAAAATCCAGATTAAAACTCTGTCTAAAAACGATAGGACATATTTTGATGAATATCTTGAATTGCGTAAAGATATTTTAGTTAAAAGAAGTGATTTGGAAGATGTTTTAAATTTGGAATCTCGTTATTTCCTAGCTATTCGGGATGCTCGTATTATCGGAGCTATTTGCTTAGTTCTTAAGAAGATTCCCTTGCGGGGAGGTTTTGATTTGGAGATTATTTTTAAAGAAGATCAAGCCTACTTATTTCAATTCTACGTAGTACCTGAATATAGGGGGAATGGATTAGGCTTTTTTCTTAAATCGTACATTACTGATTTTTGTCGTAGACAAGGATATAGATACCTGGTAGGAGCTATAGATCCCAGCAATAATCGTAGTATACATATATTGACAAAACTAGGATACGAAAAATATGCAAGAATCATAGTTTTTGAACAATTTTTAATGAAATGGCATAAATTTAAATGGTTTAAGAATATGATTCGAGGCTTGTTAACACTAAAGCTTTTTGGGAGAAAACCAATCAAACTTTAGTTAGCTGAGGTACGAAAAGTGGAAATCAAAAATATAAGAGAAGAAACAAGAGATGGTTTAAGTCGAGCAGTTGCCACCGTTGTCTGGGAAGATGTAGACAAGGCAAGCCTTGATATTTATTTTGAAACAAGTGATGAATTTAGAGATGATTTGGTAGTCAACCCCAATGCTTTTTTGGTTGGTTGTTGTTTACCAGCTATGTATTTGGGAGAAAAAAGGATAAAAATAGAGGGAGAAGTTTGTTCGATTCTGCATAAGGGCATAGTGACCAATATACAGACCTTCAGAAAATGGTATGGTTCTCAATATAGGCCCATTCAAATTGATGCAAATATAAAGGCAAGTTCAACGTCTACGAATCGGAGAAATCGGGCTGGACTATTTTTTTCAGGAGGAGTGGATTCAATTTTTTCTTTACGCAATAACCGCCTTACTTACCCCCTAAATCACCCCTCTTCTATTAAAGATTGCTTTCTCGTTCATGGGTTCGATATCTACCATGATGAGAATTCAGAAAAAAAGTTTGACATCTTTGATAGAGCAATGAAGAGCGCCGCAGAAGTTGCTAAAGAAGCGCAGGTTAATCTGATACCAGTTTTTACTAATGTTAGACATTTGTATAGTGATGTCGACTTTTGGATTAAATGGTTTCATGGCGCCGCTCTTTCCTCAGTTGCACATTGTTTTACTTCAAGAATAAGTATGATGTATATTGCTTCTACAGATTCTCCGAGAAATTTGCAACCATGGGGATCCCACCCTTCATTAGATCGCAATTATAGCAGCTTAGATTTAAAAATAATTCATGATAAATTATCTGCTAGGATTGAAAAGATTAAAATAATTGCTGATTGGGATATTGCTTTACAGAATTTAAGAGTTTGCACTATCAATCATGATAAATTCTTAAATTGCGGTAGATGTATTAAATGTATTAAAACAATGGCTATGCTGTTAGCAATAGGCAAATTAAAATATGCAGAGGCTTTTCCTATTCATGATCTATCTCCTCAGGAACTCAAAAGAGCTTTCAGGCACCAAAATCAAATTGATTTTAAGATTAATTACCTAGCGCTTGTAGACCTGCTTGAAGCGCAAAAACGCTACGATCTTGCCCGGGCTATTCTTGATGATGCCGGGGCTAAAGGGAATATACGTAGGTTTGATGAGCAATGTCTTGGTGGGAAACTTGCTAAATTATATTCATTTTTTCTTAAAGTTGCTCACAGCGTTAAGTTAAATTTCAATATCAATTAAATGATTTATATTGGATAACATGGCATCTTTTTTATCAATTATTAACTCAGCAGGAAGGAATTGGCGGTATCTATTGCCATTTAAAAGGCGAATAGGGTATATTGGATGGGTAGGCTTTGGTAATCTCGGTGATGAGATAATGTTCGAAGCATTTAAAAGACTTTTTTGTCAGTTTGACGTATTGCCGTTTAAATTTACCCACAAAATTGAATTATTCGAAAAAATTAAAAAAAGGGAAATGTTTCAAGCTGTATGTCAAGGCGGCGGTACACTGATTAATGCTAAAGGATATCATGAAAAATACAGAATAGCCCAAGAAAGATATGGTAAAACTTTCGTTTTTGGGACAGGTGTTAGGAATCCGATTTTTTGGAATAGAGTCAAAAATTGGCAAGATTCACTAAATGAATGGTTAGAAATTTTAAATAAATCAATATTTGTAGGAGTAAGAGGCCCGATATCACAACAATTATTATGCGAGCGAGGATTTGATAAAGCAGAAGTCATTGGCGACATTTCATTATCGTTAGCAAAGCCGGGTATTATTGCGAAAAAAAGGAGGAAAGTTATTGGCATCAATATTGGCGTATCTGATTCTGGACAATGGGGAAGAGACGACGATATTCTAGAGTTTATTGTTAAATTCGCTAATATTATGCTCAGTAAAAAATGGAATATCAAATTCATGCCAGTTTGCGAAAAAGATTTATTGTTTATTAAAACAGCAGCAAGAAAAATTGGTAGGGGTGTATCGGTATTCAATGAATATAAATCAATGCGTAAAATTATGCAATTTTTCGAGACATGCGATTTGTTTGTAGGAGAAAAAATGCATTCTGTTATCTTAGCTATGTGTTCATATACTCCTTCGATTATGCTTGAATACAGACCTAAATGTCTTGATTTTATGATGTCTATGGGGCTTGAGAAATTTAACATGCGGACGGATAATTTATCGCTAGATTTAATAATAGATAATATAAATGAGCTATACGACAATACAGAAATAATTCAGAAGAAAATATTTGATCGTGTTAGTTATTATAAAGATATTCAACGAAAAAGAAGCAATTTTATCTCTGCGGCTATTAATGTTTAAAGTTTAATAATGAAATCATGGATTTATATATTTATTTACGAAATTGGAGACAATTGTGGCAAAATTAAACGTTCTATTCTATGAAGCAAGCTCTGGTTTTGGAGGTTCAGGAAGTAATTTGTACCATATTTTAAAAAACTTGGATATAGATACATTCTTCCCAATTGTTGTTATTCATAACAGAGGGCCTCAATTCAAGCGGATAGAATCAGCTGGGTTTCGGGTTATAGAAATACCGTTTAAAAATGCAGAAGATATTGATAATGCCGGAAAATTACTTTTTTTATTCTTATTTATTTTTCGCGTGATACCGCTTTCGTTTAAACTGTTATTTTTTATTTGGAGGGAAAACATAAAATTAATCCACATAAATACCAATATTATTTCTGGCATTCCTATGATTATCGCAGGGAGATTGTCAAACAGAAAGGTTTTTTGTCATGTTAGGCAAACGCGAAAGCTTATTAGGCGCGAAAGTTTTTTTGTCAGATTCATCAATCAATTTCTTATTTTAAATAAAGCAGCGCTTAAGACTTATCAGAATGATATTCCACAAAACAAAATTAATATTGTGTATGATGGAATTGATTTAGGAGAATTCAATGATGTTCATCCGGAAAAGTTCAAGAATGAATTTGAACTAAATTCTTCTCGGCTCGTGGGTATGGTAGGAAGAATTGTTGAAGGAAAAGGCCAAAAAGAATTTATCTTGGCGGCAAAGTGCGTTATAGAGAATATGCCGGATGTGAAGTTTGTCGTCGTTGGTGATTCGAAAGGTGGAGATAAACAATATTTTTCTGAAGTAAAAAAATTGACTGAAAAAAACGGGCTAACAGAAAACGTGATTTTCACGGGCTGGCGAAACGATATAAAAGATATTATATCCGGTTTGGATATTATGGTTTTGGCGTCAACAACGTTTCCCGAAGGCATGCCAAATGTAATTATTGAAGCTATGGCATTACAAAAACCAGTCATTGTGACGAATATCCCGGGGCCATCTGAGGTTGTTGTTGATAGCGATACCGGATTTATCGTGCCTCCCGGAGACATTGAAGCTATGGTAGAAAAAATGATGTATCTTCTAAAAAACCCCGATGTGGCTAAAACAATGGGCGTGAGGGGACGTAAAAGGGCCGAAGAAGTTTTTAATGTAACGGATGAGGCTCGGAAAATAGAAGAGATATATCGAAGGGCATTGTCGAGAAGCTAAACCGATGAAAACTTTTATATTCATTCTTTATATGTTTTATCTCCCGTTTCGACTTAAGATTCCGCAGCTTCCTGTGGGAGCGATTGTGGATATATTTAATGTAATTTTTTTAGGAATGCTCATCTCCGGAAGAAAACACCTGAGGATACGTCCAAAATTTGAACTTCCATTATTCTTTTTTTTGTTTATTTGGACAGTGTCTTTTTTTTATGCAGTGTTTCAAACCATACAATCCGTGGGAACGCCGGTAATAGTACTAGCCACGAACTTTAAAAGGCTTATTACTTTGCCAATCGGGTATTTTGTTTTTACTTACTGCGTAAAGACAAAAAAAGAATCGCGATTACTTTTTAATGTTTTTTTAATTAGTCTTGCTATTATTGGTTTTTATACATTTCGCACCGGAATATTGGAAGGGCCCAGTTTTGCCGACCACAAAAGAGGATTTGGTCCCTTCGGTGAATCATGGAGGGCTTCGGATATCGCAGGAGCATTTTTAGCTATGTTCGGCCCTTTTTTATTTTCTTATTTTCTTTTTGCTAAGCAGAAAATATTAAAGTTGATTAGTGGAATTGGATTTATTGCTATTTTTGCTGGCGTGTTGTCTACTTATTCCAGAGGTTCGTTACTCGCGATTATTCTCGGAAGCGCGATTACGTTTTTTTCTTCATTTAAATTTCTTTTGAAGCGCTCAAAAATTTTGATTGTTATGCTGTGTATCGTCGGTTCCTTGGGAATAATAAAATGGCGCTATTGGATGCCTCAATCACTCATTAATCGCATTGATGACACGGTTACGGTCGATGAGCAGCAATCCGAAGAGAGTCTTGATATTTCCAGTCTTGATGTAGGTTCACAAGGCCGCATTTTCAAATGGCAAGTGGCATTGGATTTGTTTTATGCACATCCTATAATGGGAATAGGCTTTAATCAGTTGGACTATCGGATTTCTTATGAGCGCAATTTTGATCCGCACAATGGCTTTATTCAAATTATGGCGGAGATGGGCAGTTTGGGGCTTTTGGCCTTTTTGTGGTTGTTATGGTGCATATTCTTTGAAGCAAAAACACTAATAAAATCTGAATTTAATTATTTAGGTGCAGGTTTTATCGGCTGTTTAACGGCATTAATGGTTGTTAACATATTTTACTCTAATTTTTTCCGAGATAATGTCGTAGGTAGTTTTTGGATAATATTGGGGTTATTAGCTGCTAGCAAAGGATTTGTTGCCCAAGGGAAACAGGTAGTGTCGAATAGAAAAAACAATAAAAGGCATAATGTCGCCCTGCTCGGCGTAATAGCATTTATTTTCTTTATTGTTCCATCAGCATATGCGCAAACCGATAGTCGTTGGTGGAATTCCAGCGGCACAAAAGCACTTAGTGTTTATAACGATTTTTCGCATACTCCAATCGGCAGAGACTATTATGTTGATGGGAAAAATGGAAATGATGGAAACATCGGTAATTCTCTAGATCATGCGTTCAAAACCATCGAGAGAGCCCTTAAAGAATTAAAAGGGGGCGACATAATTCTTATAAAATCCGGTCGATATAAAATAAATCGAATTACTATTTACCAGAAGGGAAGCCCTGAGAACCGAATAATGATTGGCCCTTTTGGAGACGGGGAAGTCGTTATTGATGCATCGATGAATATCGGCAAATGGTTACCGTATAAACGAAATATCTATAAAACCGAATGTTTGGATAAACCGGTTGCTGTTGTTATTAATGAAACGCCACTTTTCCCAGAATTTTCCTTAAGGGATGTAAAGGAAGAAACATGGTATTACAGCTGGAAAGAAAAAGTTCTCTATGTTTACGCGCCAAACGGAACCAACCCCAATGATTCTGAAGTTGGGGTTATTGAGGATAGTAAAAAACAGCATGCCATATTCTTAAGCGGGGCTCAGTATGTTACGCTCTATGGTTTAACGATAAAGTATGCCGGAGGCAAAGGCATTGAGATATTGGGCGACCATAACCGAATCGAACGATGCAATATTCTCTTTAACGGTAACAGTGGTATTAGCATGTTTAATTATGGGAAAAAGGTCTCCCACGGCACAGAAATTATTAAGAATCGCATTTATTATAACTTCATGCGTAATTGGCCAAGAGGAAGATGGAAAGACAGTGGCTGGGGTAAAGGTATTGATGGTTTTTATGCTAAAGATGTAAAAATTATCGGTAATATCATCAGTCAAAACGGCGGTGAAGGTATAGGTGCGCCTGGGGACGGCGCTATTATTAAAGATAACATAGTTTCTGATAATTGGAGCGTCAATATCTACATAAATAAGAGGAAAGATGTGCTTGTCGAGGGGAATCTTATTTTCTGTCATGAACCTAATATGCGAGATTTATATAACAACGGTGACAAGAACTCGCGTGATGGAAAATGTTTTCGGCGTCTTAGAGCGGAGGGTATCATGACAGCCGACGAAAAATCTCCAGCTGTTACCTCTAATATAAGGATTACTAATAATATTATTGTCAATTGTCGCAGAGGAATAACGCATTATGGTGCCGTTAGGGGTTCCGCTATGAAAAATATTCTCATTGCCCACAATACCATTGTCCTTCCGAACGCAAAAGGTAATGGTGAAGACTTTATAGGAATTAAGATTCCATATAATGGTGGAAACAATGAAAATGTTTCCATTTTTAATAATATTGTCTCTGCCAAGCATTCAAGTACTTATCTGCTACACATAAAGACCGATCCATTAGGGAGACGCGAGCCTTTTCTTGGTTTGTCTTTTGATCATAACCTTTGGTATCATTCCAGTAAGAAAAAGCCCTTTCATCTTGGCTCTAAATGGTTTAGGGCGAATGATATTGATTTTAAAACATGGTTAAAAAAGGTGGATTATCCAGAGCAAGAGAAGGGGAGTAAGTTTGCTGAGCCGGGATTTGCCAACGATGATACTTTTACGGACGGTGGTCTTAAGCTTACAGTGAATTCTAAGGCAATTGATGCCGGTGTTATTATTAACAGCATCACCAATGATTATGATAATAATCTTCGGAGTGACGGATTCCCGGATATCGGGGCTTTTGAGTTTATTAAGAAGGATAAGGTAAATCAATGAGTGGCATTTGCGGATTAAAAGAAGGCGGGGCCTATCGTTCATGGGAGTAAATTGTGAAGACTAAGCTTATCATCGTTATTGACCATCTGGGGATAGGAGGGGCACAACAACAGATTCTTGAGTATCTCAAGTTTGCTAATCGCAATGTGTACGATATTAAAATTGTCAATTTAGACGAGACTTACAATTTATTAGGCCATAAAATTAGTGATTTAGGTTATGAGATTATCAGTTTTCGACACAAGGGGTTCTTTAATGCGCGGACGTTAATTGATATGATTCGTCTGTTTAAGAAGGAGAAACCTCAAATTGTCCACACATATTTATTTACGGCGGATTGTTATGGTCGTTTAGCCGCAAAGATTGCTGGTATAAAAAATATTATTTGTTCTATTCGGGACCGGAATTTATGGATGAAGCCTCACCATATATTTGCGGATAGAATTTTATCGTGGTTTACGGATGTCATTACGGTAAATGCCGAATCGCTTAGAACATTCTTGATACGTGAAAGAAAGCTCGATTCGAAAAAAATTGTAACAATCTACAATGGAATGGATACAAAGCGTTTTGAACACTTGAGTCATCCACAGGAATTGCGCAAAGATTTGGGTATCCCTGAAGATGCGCTTATCGTGGGCATGGTAGCCCGTTTTAGTCTGCAAAAGGATTATGAAACATTTTTTGCCGCGGCTGTAGGAGTATCTGGGCTCATGAAGAATGTTTATTTCCTCGCTATAGGAGACGGTAAAAAGAAGGCAGAGCTTGAACAATACGTAAAGAAACAAGGAATTCCTAACATAATTTTCACAGGTGTGCGCAAGGATATGCCTGATTTAAGTAATATGATAGACGTTGGCGTACTTTCGACGCATTATGAGGGTTGCCCTAATGTGATTTTAGAGTATATGGCTTGCTCCAAGCCTGTTGTGGCTACTAATGTCGACGGATGTCAGGAATTGATTATCAATAACAAAACAGGTTTTTTTGTTCCAGAGTCCAATCCTCAATTTATGGCTGAAAAGTTAATTCAATTATTGAACAATAAAGAATTAAGAACACGTATGGGGCAAGCAGGATACAATCGCGTTAGAAAACACTTTAGCTCCCAGAAATTAGCACAGAATACAGAAGATCTTTATCAACAGTTGTTAAAACCCAAGGTCGCGTTTATCGTTTCCTCATTCCCTCGGTATAGCGAGACATTTATTTTGCGTGAACTCGCACAATTAAAAAAAAGCGGATTGAATTTTATCATTTATTCAATCAAAACGCCGAAAGACGAAATCATTCATGAAGAAGCAAAAGGTTTAATAGACATAACGCATTACCTTCCTTTTATATCCTTAAAGGTAATCGCCATTAACCTGTTTTATTTCATTCGCTATCCGATTCGATATATTACTGCTTTTACAGTAGTCTTCTTTGGCAATATTGCGAGCCCAAACTTTTTCTTAAAGACGATGATTGCTTGGCCTAAAACAATTGGTTTTGCTTGGTTAACTAAGAAGCAAAAAATTACACATGTTCATGGTCAATGGGCTACATATCCGGCAACAATTGCCTTTGTTATCTCTAAGGTAAATCGAATCCTATTTAGTTTTACAGGGCATGCCCATGATATCTATCTCGATACAACTATGCTGGCTGAAAAAATGCATTATGCCAGGTTTATAACAACATGTACAGCTGATAATAAAAGGCGCCTACTTGATGTGGTGCAAAACCGAAATAAACGTCATTTTGAACCTAAGAAAATCATCATTAATTATCATGGTATTGATATTAGTAGATTGGTCCCCCGAAAAAAAATTAAAGAAGATGGCGGAATTTTTAGAATATTATCAGTAGGCTCATTACTTGAATGTAAAGGATTTAAGTATCTTATTGACGCATGCAAGATATTAAAAGAGAGAGGTTTCTCATTCAAATGTACGATTGCCGGTGGTGGTAAGTTAGAAGAAGAGCTAAAGGCTCAAGTCGATTCACTAAACCTCAAAGATAATGTTGAGATAACGGGCTATGTAACTCAGGAACGGCTTATACCGATTTATCGACAAGCTGATGTTTTTGTACTGTCTATGGTTCCCGAAATTCACTGGGGCATACCTAATGTGCTTATGGAGGCCATTGCGGCCGGTGCGTCGGTTATTTGTACGATGTTACCGTCTCTTCCGGAATTAATTAAGGACGGAGAAACTGGCTTGATTATTCCTGAAAAGAATTCTGCAATGATTGCCGATGCCATCGAAAAGTTATATCATGACAATAAACTCAGAGAAAAGTTGTTAGTTTCAGCGCAGAGAATCGTAAAAGAAAAATTCGATGTAATAAATAACGCGGCACAGTTAAGAAATTTGTTTATGGGTAGTTTATGAAATATATTGCCAGATCACTACTGAGCACATTTTTTTATCTATTGAGTTTCTTTAAAAAGCGGGAAGGTATTATTGTCTTGACATATCATCGGGTTAACGATGATTTACCCCCCAGCGAGCTCAATACGCCCGTAGCTATTTTTCATGCACAGGCAAAGTATTTAAAAAAACACTGTAAGGTTGTCAGCGTAACAGAACTGATTAACCCGGAAAATAGAATAAAGCTAATTTATAACCAGCAAAAACCCGTAGTTGTTATAACTTTTGACGACGGCTATCGTGATAATTATTTGAATGCTCACCCTATTCTTAAGGAATTAAATTTATCAGCTTGTATCTTTTTAGCAACGGATAGAATTGGGACTAATTATAAAGCCCAGCGCTTTGTTCAAATGCCAGACCCTGATATGTTAAATTGGCAAGAAGTAAAAAAAATGGCTGAAGGTGAAATTACGTTTGGCAATCACACAGCTACACACCTTCATTTGTCACAGCTAACCAAGAGCCAACAAAAAGAAGAAATTCTTAAAGGCATTGCCATATTGCGTCAGCATCTTAATTCTGAAATTGACCAGAAGATATTCTGTTATCCTTATGGTGATTACAATCAAGATACATTAGAGATTTTAAAGGAAATAGGGTGCGGTGTCGCTTTTACTATAAAACCGGGCATAAATACTGAAGAAACTCCAGCTTTGGAAATGCAGCGGATAGAAATAAGCGGTTTTGACAATTTGTTTGATTTTAGGAAAAAAATAGCCGGAGCTTTTGAATGGATGCATAAGCAAGTGCAGAAACGAAAAGAATTAAAACGCGAGACGAATAATAAAAGGCATAAGGCGAATACCAAAATTAATATTTTACATGTAATTTGGAGTCTCGGCTTGGGTGGTGGGGAACAAGCTCTTATCCATTTGATTCGCGGCACGAATAAAGATAAGTACAGATTATTCTTATGTTGCCTGAATGACGAAGGCGAATTTGCTGATTCGGTAAGAGATTCAGTCGTCAAAATATTTGCACTGAATAAAAAAAGAGGTATAGATTTCTCGATCATTGGAAGAATTATGAAAATTATTAGAGGCAACGATATTCATATTGTTCATACGCATATGTGGGGTGGAAACTTCTGGGGCCGCATTGCCGCTAAATTGACAAATACCCCTGTTACTATTGCGACAGAGCAAAATGTAGATTTCTGGAAAAAATGGTATCAAAAAATGTTCGATAGGATTTTATCGCGCGTGACCGATAAAGTTATCGTTGTTAGTAAGGAGGTTAAAAAGTTTTACGCAAATATTGTTGGGATTCCCATTTCAAAAATGGAAGTGATTTACAACTGTGTTCCGCCAAGCGAAAAAATAACAAACAAAACGCATATCCAAGCAATACGTGACGAATTGAATATGCGCAACGCCGATCCTGTAATTGTCAATATTGGACGGTTAGTTCCCCAAAAAGCCAATCATATTTTTATTGAGGCATTGAGAATGCTTGATCTTAAGGATATAGATTTTAATGCTTTTATCATCGGGGAGGGGCCCTTGAAAGAGTCTCTTATAAGACAAGGGCAGGATTTGATTGATAAACATAAATTAACATTTACGGGTTTGCGAAAAGATGTGCCAAGAATTTTGGATGTAGCGGATATATCGGTTCTTTCTTCTATAACCGAAGGGCTTTCTGTTGCTATCTGTGAATGTATGGAGAAAAGGATTCCTGTTATTGCAACAGATGTGGGTGGCAATGGAGAGCAAGTCGTAAATGGTGAGACAGGATATTTGGTGCCGCCTGATAATGCGACGGCTTTGGCCGATACAATGGAAAAATTAATCAAAGATCCAGTCTTGGCCAAAAAGATGGGAGAGACCGGACATAAACGGGTGCGTCGGCATTTTTCCATTGATAGGATGGTTAAAAGTACTGAGTGCCTTTATCAATCATTGGAATACAACTGTAAAGTAAGAACATAAGGGTTTTTAATATGCCGAACGTTAGCGTTATTATCCCTATATACAACCGGGCTCAATATTTGCCGGATGCCGTCAACAGTGTACTTAATCAGTCATATAAGGATTTTGAAATAATTATTGTGGATGACGGATCAACCGACAATACCCGTGAAGTGGCTGAAAGATTTATTCGTCAACATCCTTCGGTCATAAGATATTTTTCGCAGGCAAATAAAGGGCCGTCTGCTGCTCGAAATAAAGGAATTACTGAGGCCAGAGGCCAATATGTTGCCTTTTTAGATGCAGATGATGAATGGCTGCCAGAATTCCTGCAGAAGACTACCGAAGCCATGGTTGCAAATGCCTGCCAATGGGTATATACAAACGCCTACCGGCTAGAGTTAGATGCAAGTGAGGCCACCATAAAAAAAGATTTTTTTAAAGCACCTGTTGCGATTGGCGCTAATGAAAATTTATATTCTGCTGTTCTTAGGGAAGATGTGATTGGGGGTCCATCAAAAGTTGTCATAATGAAGGAGTGTTTTAAAAAAGTAGGCGGATTCCATAAAGATTTTCGTATTCGCGAGGATTGGGAAATGTGGATAAGATTAGCAAAACATGGATTTAAAATATGCAAAGTTGAAGAACCCTTGTATATTTATAAAGTTCGAAAAAATAGTACGACAAAATCAAATCCAATTGCTAAATTCATATACGAATACAAGATTGTGTGTAGTTATGCACCGGAAGCCTTTGCTCTGCATTCTTCTTATCGAGAAATCTACGCCGAAAAACTCTGGAGTATTGCCCGACAAATTCTATGTATGGAAAAGAAGGATTATAGATTGTTTGTTAGATGTATCATTAAAAGCCAGCTGTTTGATCCGAGCTTAAAAAGGATTATAAAATCACTCCGAACAATGATAAGACATAAAAAAGGATGTCAAGTCGATGTATAGCATAATCAAATTTTCATTTTGGCTATCTATTTTTTTAATCGGATATGCCTATATTTTATATCCGATGCTATTGTTTTTATTTGATAAATTTATCCAGCGGCCGAAGTTTACAACCACTGAAAATCTTCCAAAAGTATCGCTGATTATTGCAGCGTATAATGAAGAGAAGGTTATAGAAAAGCGAATAAAAAATTGCCTCGAACTCGACTACCCTAAAGATCGCCTAGAGATAATTATTGCTTCTGATGGATCGGATGACCGTACCAATGAAATTGTAAGAAGGTACAACTTAGATGGCGTCATTTTGTTTGATTACTCCAAAAGGCAAGGAAAAGCCAACGTTCTCAATGAAACACTCCCGCGCACCAAGCATGGCATTATTATTTTTAGTGATGCCAATGCTTTTTTTGAACCAGATGCTATAAAAAAACTGGTCTGTTATTTTGATGATTCTCGTATCGGCTGTGTATGCGGTTTGTTAAAATTTGTCAATGCGCAAGGAAGCGACAGCGCTGAATTAGAAAATTTTTATTGGCGATACGAAACATTCCTTAAGAAAATTGAAGGAGCTCGAGGTTCTCTTTTAGGGGCGAATGGCCCTATTTATGCAATCAGAAAGGAACTTTTTATCCCGTGTCCTTCGGATACCATTGTCGAAGATTTTTTTATTCCTATGAAGATTTTAGAAAAAGGTTATAAAGTTTTTTACGAGAAAGAGGCTGTGGCTATCGAGGAGACGACAAAGCATATCATTCAGGAAAAACAAAGACGAATTCGCATCGGAGCTGGAGATTTTCAAGCTCTTTTCCGGCTGTTGCCTATGTTGAATCCCTTGAAGGGGTTTTCGTCTTTTTCGTTCTGGTCCCATAAGGTCTTAAGATGGCTTGCGCCGTTTTTCCTGATTTTTGCAGTCTTTTTGAATCTATTTTTGTTGATGGATCCTTTATATAAATTGGTATTCGCTATGCAATGCATTTTTTATATATGCGCAGTTGTTGGGCAGATTCTAAGTTGGTCTGGCATAAACATAAAACCGATTAATCTATGTTATTATTTTGTCTCAATGAATTTGTCGCTATTAATAGGCTTCGTGCGGTATATCACGGGACGACAAAGCGTTGCCTGGGCGAGAACGGAAAGGTAAGTAGAATTAGGCAGAAGGCTACTTATAGTTCAAAATAAGGAGAGAATATGAAGAAGCAGGATTTGATTAAGCTAGCTACCTTAGCAGCTTTAATAATTATCGCCTACATTCCAACCTTTATTTGGATGTATGATAGGTGGAATGCTAAGGATAGCTATTACAACCATGGTTTTCTAGTGCCATTTATAAGCATCTTTCTTATTTGGCAGATGAGGGATAAATTAAAAAGTATAAAGATTAATCCTTCAAATATGGGCTGGTTATTTCTTGGTGCAGGGTTATTAATCCATCTCATAAGTGCAGTTTGGAGGGTATATTTCTCGTCGGGATTTTCTCTAATCCTAACTATTATTGGAATAGCTTTATTATTTTTTGGTAAAGACTATCTAAAAAAGTTATTTTTCCCTATATCATTTTTAATATTTATGATTCCACTGCCTTTGGTTGCAATTGCAAATTTGAGCTTTCAGCTGAAGATCTTTGCTGCAAAGATTTCAACATTTATCATAAATAATCTAGGCATTAGAGCAATAAGGGAGGGCAGCATTATAAAGACAGCAAATTCTTATCTTATTGTTGAGGATCCATGTTCAGGAATAAGAAGTTTAATCGCCTTAATTGCCCTAGGTGCACTTATGGGATACTTGAGCAATCTTTCTCGTTCCAAAAGGATGATTTTGTTTGCTTCTTCAATCCCAATTGCTATTTCTACAAATGTAATACGTATAGTTTCTTTGTCTTTAGTTAGTGAGATATACGGTGCTAAATGGGCAACAGGTATGTTCCATACGGCAATGGGTTTATTTGTATTTGTGTTTGCATTTATTGGACTATTGATTGTAGAAAATACCTTAAAATAATATCTTAAGAAAGGATACAAAATGAATAATAGAAACTTCATTATCATAGTTTTAATTCTAATCCTTGTTGTTTATTTGAGCCTTGCCTCTTATTTACCAACAAGAACAGATGCTACTTCAAATATTAAGGTATCTGATTTCCCAAAGGAATTTGGTGAGTGGACATCAACAGACATTCCAATTTCTGAAAATGACTATGCGATTTTAGAAACACGAAATCTCTTCGTAAGAGAATATAAAAATAAACAAGGTCAATCTGTGTATCTTTATTTAATCTATTCAGAAGATAATCGTAAGGTAAGTCATCCACCTGAGATTTGTCTCTTAGGCAGCGGAATGACAATAGTAGAGAAGGATTCTATCCAGCTAACCAGTCCTATTAAGGCAATGAAGTTGATTGTTGAAAAAGAGAAGATTCCACAGATGTATATTTATTGGTTCAAGGCTGGAAATGTTTATACTGATAATTATATAAAGCAACAGATGAAAATAGTTATCGATCGCATGTTGGGAAAAAGAACTGCTGGTGCAATGATTAGAATTTCAACAGACTTGAAGACAAATGATAAGGAAGAGGCCTTTAAGCTACTTAAGTCCTTTAGTAATGAGATTAGTCCCTTGCTCGCTAAATACATCCCTTAAAATCCAATTTCCTCTTTATTTTTGTTAAGAATTGTTTAAAAATGAACACCTTATGTATATATACATATTTTAAATTAAATTTTCATAACATATTGTTAAATAATAAGTTATGGTATTTATCTTAAAATTTATCTAATCTGTGTTTCCTTTTGGGAACAAAAACATATACTAAGACCAAAACATAAATTTGGCATGTATTTTTTTTAAAATTTTATTTTCATAACCCATTGAAAAGTAATAAGTTAAAAAACATAAAAAAAGTTTTTACCAATAAGGCAAAGTTGGCATAAAAAATGCTCTTATATAAGATACAAAGGCAGAAATATGAATCAAAATACAGGACAATTAAGGACAACAGCAAATTTTAAGAAGATACTAGTTGCGTTTATTTGCGTAATTGGTCTTTTTCTATTCTTATCAAGTTTTGATGAAAGCCAGACCTTTGCTGTTACTTATTTAGACTCTTCAGAGATTTCCTCCCAGGATATAGTAGGCACTGTTGATTATAGTAAGCCTGTCATTTCAGCTAAAACTCCAGAGAAATCACGCGCTCCTGAGTTTAACACCTTGTTTCTACTTTTAAGCGGGGTTACCGGACTTATAGTTCGTTTTGTCCGTAGAAGCTTTGAAAGACTTAAGAGGATAATGGACATTATGCTTGCTAGCACTGGATTAGTCCTATCGTTCCCATTTCTTTTAGTTGCAGGCACTATTATAAAGCTAACCTCAAAAGGTCCTATTGTATATAAGCAGGATAGGATGGGAAGGTTTGGTGAACTTTTTAAAATTTATAAATTGCGAACTATGTACTTTGATGCAGAAAATGCTACTGGTGCAATTTGGGCCAGAAAAGACGATCCACGCATTACTCCAGTTGGTAGAATCTTAAGAAAACTCCACATAGATGAGATTCCACAGTTAATTAATGTTTTGAAGGGTGAGATGAGTATTGTTGGACCTAGGCCTGAGAGACCGGAACTAGTTAGAGATTTAAGGACATTAATTCGTGATTATGAGCAACGTCTAGTAGTAAAGCCAGGGATAACCGGACTGGCGCAGGTTTGGCATAAATATGATGAGACAATTGAGGACGTAAAGAAGAAAATTAAATACGACATTTTATATATTAAAAAAATGTGCTTATTAGTAGATTTAAGAATTTTAGCCAATACGGTTGTAATAGTTTTAACCGGAAGGGGAGCGAGGTAAAAATGAAAAGAAAATGTTTAGTTTTACTAATAGCAGCAGCAATAATGCTGCTTTGTCAGAATTTTGCTTTCGCCAATACCTACACCTTTTCGCCGAGCCCCTCTGACCTTTATGATTTAGTTCATCAGGAATTCTATACTTGGGGGATAGATTGGTATGTGCCTTCAGGAGAAACCATAACCAGTGCAACTTTGACTTATCAACAAATGTGGGATCACCTATGGGGTGAGGATGATAGTCTTTACACTCATCTTTTGGACTCGGCTTATGTAGCGCCTGGTGCCGGAACATATACTGGTACGGTTACTGTAGGCACGGATAATGAAGGTGGCGGCGATAATTTTTCCACTCAAGGACTTTTGTTAGGCGTTTGGCACGACCCTTATGGAGATTCAAACCATAAGGTTAATTTAACCTACTCTATACCTGCAGCCAATTTTGCTTGGCTTAGTGATGGCAATTTTGGTTTTGGTATTGACCCGGATTGTCATTATTATAACGACGGTATTTATTTTACTATTGAAACGTCTACAATTCCAGAACCTGCTACCTTATCTCTTTTAGGATTAGGATTGTTAGGATTGGCTGGTATAAAGAGAAAGAAGCTTAAATAAAATGAAGAGAAGACTAAAAAATATATTGTTGTTTCTGTGTTTATTAATTTCATAAAGAGGAGAATATTAACGCGTTAAAAGCCACGGACGCGATTAATAGATAAAATTAACAAAAAGGAGGTGAAAATAGAATGAAGAAAATCTTGCTATGTATGGCAATCTTGGCGTTAGGAAGTTTTGCATTGCTTCAAAATGCCGAAGCAGCCTATATTGAAATTTCCAATCCAATCTTTACTGTGGTTTACGCACCAGATTCGAATATTAGCGGAGATTCACTAACAACAGTTATCCTTGCTACTTCAGGATCTGTTACAATTGGAGATTTTGATACTCTACCACAAGAAGGTGATTCGCAATCTGCAGGCTGGAAAGGCGTAGGACTATCTCTAGCTCCATTAGGAACGCCTGACGGTTACGAGCTCTATTTCGATAAGGTCTTTAACAGTTATGACTCTGCTTATTATGATGAGTTCTATGCAGTTATAACTCAAGGAGATTATCTTTGGAATGGCGCTTCAATTATTGGAGGACTTACTTGGGGTGGAGCCACAGAAGACGGCTTGGAGGGTATAAGTGGTGGTTGGAAGAAACAGTCTACAGTTATGGTTACTCCAGGATCAGATTATTATCTGAATATAGTGTTGAGAACATCTTATGATAGTTCTCTTCCATCTTGGGGAACTTTTAGTGACGTTTCTGTAGGAGTAGTTCCTGAACCAGCAACTATGTCGTTATTAGGAATGGGTGTTCTAGGTTTATTCGGTTTAAAAAGGAAAAAATCCTAGGTTTTTTCTTTTAGAATAATTCTTAGAAATGCCCCCTGATGGTGCATTTTCGAAACTGCAAAAGATAAGGGGGCAAATCTTGAAAAGGGTTTGCCCCACAAGTCTTAAAATTACAACAAAAGGGTAAAAATGAAAAAATCAGTTAGTTTAGTTTTAGTGTTGTTTTTTGGGCTAGTTCTTTCTGGCTGTAATGGAGGCGGAGGTGGTAGCTCTTCCAGTGGTAGTACTGATACCTTTGCCAGTAGTAGCATAGTCAGTGATGGTATCACTGTAGATGATATCATAGTCGATGATATAAGTGATGATTCTCCTGGCTATGATCAGGCAGTGGTTAATCCGGAACCGAGCTCTATGTTGCTTTTAGGCAGCGGATTGTTAGGACTAGTGCTTTCTAGAAGAAAGAAGAGGAGCTAATTCAGTCAAGGCAAATTTTCGTAAGTTTAATAAAATCAACGAATTTTGTTCTTGACACAATTACTTTTGCCTGTTAGAATAATGTTTCTTTCAGTAAACAAAATACCCATTAGAAAAATAGGCATATATGAGCTCTCAGGATTCCCCTGTATCTTTAGTAAAACAATCCTATGTTAGGTCTTTTCAAATTTTTAAAAGCGCCCCTCTTGTTTTTATCCCCTTTATACTTTTTATAAGTTTTGAATATCTTTCCTTCATTATTCTATCTCTAGCTCCAAGAGTACCTCTGGTAGCTGTACTTGGCCCGCCAATAAGAACCCTTTGGGGTGAGAAATTTCTTCATTACCCGTTTAATTTCTTATTGTTGCCTAAAATAGTCTCCAACGCAAGGATGGGGCTTACTATCCTTATAGGCTCTTTATTGACCGGTATGGCGGTTGCCATAATCTTCGATATTTATAAAAATAAACATATAAATTTAGCTAAGTGTTTTAATGTAGCGATTAAGAAATATCTTTCTCTTTTTACTGTTGTTTTAATCTTTACTCTTGGCTACTATGTGTTTACAAAGATACTAACCGTTAGTTTAGCTAAGTATTTCGTAGCTGGCCATGAAAGATTACTCTTTCTTAGTGCTAAAGTCTGGATCGGCCCTATCTTTATAATTTTAAATTTCGTAGTTGCGGTATTGTTGCAGGCGCTATTCATTTACGCTATCCCCGGAATAATTATAGATAATAAAAACCTGTTTAAGGCAATTGGTAATTCAATTGTATTTTTCCTAAAGAAGTTCATTGCTACGCTTATTTTGGTTGGTTTGCCCATGCTTTTATATATCCCGATAATTATCTTAAATGCCAATAAGCTATTCTTAATCAATAAATTTTTCCCAGAATTCATTCTTTTTGTTGTAGGTATAAGTATAATAATAGGCTCTTTAATCATAGACCCACTGATTATCATGTCAACGACCTTGTTGTACTTAGGGCATAAAAAGTCTCAAGATAGATGAAAAAACTCTTTATTCTAATAATCTTAGTCGGTTTTTGCTTTTCCTTGGCAAGTTGTACTGCTGATCAATATAGCATTGAGAGGGAATATTGGCGGGCACAGAGGTTAACAGATAAGATTTTCAAGAATCCTCATGCCTCACCCCCTAAAGAATTACAAGCCGCAGTTGATAAACTACAGAAGTTTATAAATAAATACCCGAACAATAATCTTTCTCTTAAAGCCGAGTTTACCATACCTCGGCTTTTTATTGTTAAAGAAGACTATATTAGGGGTAGAGACTATCTAACTAAACTAGCCGCCAAATACAAGACTGATAAATTGATTGCCTCAGAAGCACTATATCTGTTTGGCAATACCTATGAAATAGAAGGTAATTGGAATGAGGCCTTGAGAAAATACAATCTAATCATCAAAGATTACCCGGTAACAATTAGGGGCTTAGGAATGCCTATTTATATAGCAGAGCATTATAAGGTAAAGAATCAAACTGCCCAAATGAACTCAGCTTTTAATGAGGCTGCTATTCATTATAAGGTTTTGGCAGTAAGACATCCGGATACTCCTTTAGGCCTTAATGCTTATAGTTTGGCAGTAAGATGTTATCTTGAACTCCAGGACTGGATCAATGCGGTTAAGACAATCGATACTATAATCGTAAATTATAAAGACACTGTAAAGATAGACACTCTATTTATAGACAAGGCAAGGATTTACAAAGATAAATTAAAAGATAATGATAAGGCGAAAGAATCTCTACAGCAATTAATTAAGATCTACCCTGAAAGCAGGTTTGTTAATTATTCAAAGAAGCTTTTAGAGGAATTAAGCGGGGTGAGTAATAAAGATGAATAGTGCGAAATTAGCAGTGACTAAAGCAACAAATAATTCTGTGAGCGATTTTCTAAACAGTGCGCTTAAAGACATAATGTCGGTTTTGAGCGCTGAATGCGGTTCCTTGTTTATATTTGATTCTGAGAATAAAGAATTAGTTTTGGATTCATTCCATAATTCACAGGATTTGAACTTTAAGGGCCTAAGGCGCAGAATAGGAGAGGGCATTACGGGAAAGGTGGTTGATATAAAGACTGCGGTTCTGGTTAAAGACATCGGAACAGATGAACGTTTTCGACAGAATGGCTTTAGTCATTATCGCACAAAGTCATTTATTTCTATACCTGTGTTTGCATCAGAGGGGCTTCTTGCTTTAATTAATGTTGCAGATAAGTCTTCAGGGGAATCTTTTACAGAACAGGATCTGAAATGTGCAGAAACAATGGTTAAATATGCCTGCATGGCAATTGACTCTGGCAATATAGATAAGGCCTTGGAGAATGGAAGGGAAGATCAGCCAACCCTATTGGAAAAATATGCCTCTGTGGGAAAATTAGCAGCTAACCTGGTACATGAAATAAACAATCCTTTAGATGGTGTAATCCGCTATACAAATATGGCGCTCTTTCTGCTTGAGAAGATGGAATCAGATAGCGTTGCCAGAGAGTATTTGACAGAGGCTAAGAAGGGATTAAACCGGATTGCAAATATCACAAAGTCGCTTGTTGAGTTTTCTCAACTTGTAAATTCTAGACAAAGAAGCGTTAAGAGCTTTGTAGATATTAATGCACTTTTGGATGATTCACTCGTGTGCCTAAAAGATAAGATTCATGCTGGCATTAGAGTTAGCAGGAATTACTCAAAACATTTACCGCGCATAGATGATATCGGACTTTCGCGTGTATTCATCAATATTATAAAGAATGCCTTAGATGTTATGCCTGAGGGAGGCGACTTTGAGATCTCTACAGGGTTAAAGGACTCAGTTGTTGAAATAAGCTTTAGAGATACAGGCACTGGCATTCCTAGTGACATCCAGCAGGCCATATTTGAACCTTTCTTCTCTACGAAGGAAAAGGGCAAAGGTACAGGATTAGGCCTTGCAATTTCAAGAGAGATAGTAAATAAATATGAGGGAGCAATTAATGTAGCCAGCTGTTTTGAGAAAGGCACTGTATTTACGATTAGCATACCTCAAAAATATTTAGAGAATGTTTAGACCTAAAGTAGATTCTAACGGAACGCATATCTTAGTTGTTGATGATGAGCCTTTGGTAATGCGCTCACTCAGTGAGGTATTGACCCTCTCAGGCTACACTGTAAGTACTGCCTCTAATAGCGAAGATGCGCTTGAGCTATTGAAGAAATACACTATGGATGTAGTCATTACTGATATCAAGATGCCGAAAATGGACGGTGTCCATCTTTTAAAGAATGTAAAGATCATCTCACCCGATACCCCCGTTATATTAATGACTGGCTTTGGTTCAATTGAAAATGCAGTTGAGGCCATGAAAAACGGTGCGTATGATTATATAACAAAGCCGATAGTGGATAGTGAAGTCAAGATTATCATCGAACGTATAATGCAGCAGCGTAGACTAATTGATGAAAATATAAAATTAAAAGAAGAATTATCCCTTACTCATAAAGAGCGTTTTCACGACATCGTTGGTAAAAGCCTGAAGATGCAAAAGATTTATACGCTCGTTGAGGCGATTGCCACAACAAGGGCTACGGTTTTAATTCATGGTGAAAGCGGAACTGGAAAACATCTGATTGCCCATGCTATTCATAAATACAACGAAAAAGAACGTAATAAGCCATTTGTTGAGGTTAGCTGCGGTGCATTAAGCGAGACATTGCTTGAAAGTGAGCTTTTTGGCCATGTAAAAGGCGCTTATACCGGAGCAATCAAAGATAGGATTGGCCGTTTTGAGCTGGCTGATGGCGGCTCTATATTTTTAGATGAGATTGATGCATTTTCACCTGCGCTTCAGGTGAAGTTACTAAGAGTGTTGCAGGAGGGTGAACTTGAGAAGGTAGGGGATACCAATACAATCAAAGTAGATGTGCGCGTAATCGCTGCCACAAACCATAATCTAGAGGAATTAATAGCCCAGGGCAAATTCCGCCAGGACCTATATTATCGTTTGAATATTATCTCAATTGAGGTTCCGCCTTTACGGGATCGCAGAGAGGATATTGAAATATTGGCTGATGAGTTTATAAAGAAGCATTCAAAGCATCTGGGAAAAAAGATTGATGGCTTTTCCCGGGCAGCACTAGCAGTCCTTTCGAATTGTCCTTGGCCAGGAAACGTCAGAGAGCTTGAGAATGTAATAGAAAGGGCTGTGATTTTAAGCAAACAAACGATAATCTCACCGGATGATTTCCCTGAATACTTGCAGAAGCCTAAGTTGGCAGCTTCAGTTTCCGGGGATAATGGTGATAGATTGAAATTAAAGCAGGCCTTGGCTAATCCAGAGAAAGATATCATAGTCAATGTCCTTGCATCTGTAGGAGGCAGCAGGAACGAAGCAGCAAAGATATTAGGGATTAATAGAACTACACTTTATAAAAAGATGTGCAAGTTCGGTCTGTTAGAGGCGAACAAAGCTACTGATAGGGGTAGAAACTAACAGTGAGATTCTGGAGAGCTTCATTAAAAGATACCATTGACATTAAAGAGTGGCAGAATATCCAGGATACTTTTTCTGTTGTAACTAGTGTTGGTCTTCGCACTATAGATGAAAGAGGCGAGCCTATCACTTCGGTAAGCGGTGAGTCGCGATTGTGCAGAGAGTTAATCAAACCCTCTGAATTTAAAAATACAATTTGCGGAAAATGCTTGCCTACTTTTTTGGGAGGAGAGCAAAGGGTAAATAGGAATCTGGATTTTGTTTGTCTGCCGGGCTTACATAACTTCGTTGCGCCCTTGACATCGGATAATGGTAAGGTTTTAGGCTATCTTATCTTAGGTCCGATGTTTTTTATTACCCGTAACCCAAAGGATGAGTATAGGCCAATAGCAGAGGAACTAAAGATTGATCTAGATGAACTCTGGAGTGCACTGTTAGAGATAAAGGTTACATCGTTTTATAATGCCCAATCCCTGATTAAATTGATTACTGGTGTTGCCGGAGTTACTTTGAAATACGCTTATAAAGCAATAAGGAAAGAGAAAGAGTTGGAAGTATCATCTCAACTAAATAAGATTTTGAATGTCTTATTAGATGTAGCCTTTCAGATAAGCAATGCAGATGTTGGTTCAATAATGTTTTTCAAAAAGAGTGGAGATATTCTAACTATTCAGTCATCCAAAGGTATACCTCTTGATATCGCAAATGCTACGAAGGTTAGGTTAGGAGAGGGTATTTCCGGTATGGTTGCGCAAGAAAACAGGCCTCTTTTAATAGATGACGATTTGAGCGACAATAGAATAAAATCCCGCCTTAATCGGCCTAAATTAAAATCTGCAATGGTTCTTCCCATAAATTCCCAAAATAGGGTAGTTGGTATTATGAATCTTGGTGTTTTAAGAAGTTCACCTGTAAAATTCGATACCAGTAACGTAAGGTTAATGAACAAACTAATTGATTTGGCGACTGTAGTTATTAACCCCTCCAGATAGTATAAGTCCAACCTATTTTCTAATCTAAAAATTTTAGCGCCTTGATATGATTAGCGTTCTTTTCGGAATGAGGATGAGAGGATTTTCAGTTCTTCCCTGTATTTAGCTACAGTGCGCCTTGAGATGTTAAGATTCTTATCCTTTGTTAGGATCTCAAAGATCTTCTTGTCACTTAGAGGATGTTTTCTGTCTTCAGCATCAATACAATCCTTAATGATCTTTTTTACATAGGTTGAGGAGACGTTTTCGCCATTGCGATTAGCAATAGAGGAGGGGAAGAAGTCTTTTAGGGCAACGATGCCGTAAGGCAGCTTGGCATATTTATTCATTATTGCCCTACAGACTGTTGTTTCGTGGATATTGAGGTTGCGGGCCACATCCTGAAATGTTAATGGCTTCAGATGTGAAAGGTTCCTTTTGATTGCTTCATTCTGAATTTGAGCTATTAAGTTGACAATCCTGCGTAGAGTAGACTGACGTCTTGTTATGGCGCGGATTAATTCTAGGGCATTCTTTAGTTTTTGAGTTAAAAATTCCCTGGTTTTTTTATCAAGGTTTTTTTGTTTAAGCATCCTTATATAGATCTTGTTGATTCGTAAGCTGGGCATATATTCATTGTTTATTGTGATAGCTAAATCATTATCATCCTGATCGATTATCACATCAGGGACAATGTGCTGGGCATAATCTAGGCTGTAATTTCGGCCTGGCTTGGGGTCTAGTTTTGATAATTTTTCAACTAAAGGTGCTATGGCTTCAAGTGGCTGATCAAGGGATTTAGCGATTTTCTGAAATCGCTTTTTTGCTACATCATCCAAGTGGCATACCACGATTTTTTCAAGTAGTAGATCTTTCTTTTTGGCTAGTTTAAGCTGGTTTAGGAGGCATTCAGAAATCGACCTTGCAGCAACCCCATTTGGTTCAAATCCCTGAATCAATTTAAGCGTATTTTCCACTTTTTCGCTTGTTGTATTAAGGGTTTGGGCAATTTCAGGGATTGTAGCCTTCAAATAACCGTTTTCATCAATATTACCAATGATTTCCTGACCAATCTTGAGGTCATCTTCAGAACTAGAAAATATACCCAGTTGCCTTAGCAAGACCTCTTGCAGGTTCATTTTTTTGGTAATTACTGTGGCGCGCAGGTCTGTGGTAGTGGTGTCGTCTTTGGATACATATTTGGAATCATGGTAAAAGTAGCCATCTATGGCATCCAGGGTAGAAGGGGGGTCTGATGGTTTTTCCGGAGGTTCCTGAGAGTCGATTTTTACTATTACAGTGTCCTTTGGCCGAGATTCTTCCAGGATTGGATTTGCTTCTAGTTCTTGCGAAACAAGATTCTTAAGTTCAGATAAGGGAAGAGTAAGAATCTTAAGCGATTGCTGTAATTGCGGAGCTAGTAGTCTTTTTAGTTCTTGCGATTGTTTGATTTGCATGGTTAGTTAAATTATAACATAAAAAGATTGCTTTAACACAAGAATTTGATTACGATTTATTTTATTATTGACAAAATAATTTTTGTGTGTAAAATATAATATTGGGTATATACTCGAAATAAATAGCTGGTTATTATTATAGATTTACTCAATACAACATATACTTAAATTATGATGAAAAATCGCGGAAGACCAAAAAAAGCAAGGCTTATTAAAGGGATCCCGGAAATTAACCAATTTAGCCCAAGAGGCAAGGCCGGCAGGCCAGATGAAGTAGAATTAAGCCTGGAAGGATTAGAGGCGATAAGATTGGCTGATTTTGAGGGCAAAAACCAGGTAGATGCGGCATTATTTATGGGTATAAGCCAGCAGACCTTCAGCAGGATACTAAGAAAGGCCAGGAAGGATGTTTCTGAGGCGCTTGTATGCGGTAAGAGGATTAGGGTTATTGGAGGAACATACAAGTTGGCTATTGAAGGCACTAGAACTGAAAAAGATCGTACAATTCTTTTAGAGCTTGCCACAAAATTTAAAGGTAAATCTAAGGCTAGCTAATCTGAATATAGCAATGAAGTTAAATAAACTAACTAAAGATAAGCTAATTAGTCTGTATTTAAGGGATAGTAAGTCGTTGCAAGAGATAGCCCTATTGTACAATGTTTCTCGGGTAGCTATCTTTAAGAAGCTCAAGAAATATGGAATAAAGCAACGCTCTAAATCCCAGGCTAGAATTGAGGCACAAAAACAAGGGAAAGCGCCACAAGAATTCTTTGATATAAATGAACATTTTTTTGGCAAATGGTCACATGAAATGGCATATGTGCTGGGTTTAGTTATTACGGATGGATGTGTTTCTAAGACGGGGACAATTTTACTTAGTATGAATGATAGGGAGTTGCTTGAAAAGGTGAAGGAGGCTTTAAGAGCGTCACACAAAATCGAGCAATCCAAATACCAAAAAGGTCTGTATATTTTTCGCTTTGCCCGGGAAGGCATGATTAAG
The DNA here is from genome assembly GCA_018830005.1 of Candidatus Omnitrophota bacterium. Taxonomy (NCBI): domain Bacteria; kingdom Pseudomonadati; phylum Candidatus Omnitrophota; species Candidatus Omnitrophota bacterium. The sequence continues at coordinate 78,056 of JAHJTE010000002.1, read as the reverse complement.
GATTTAAGAAAGTTGGGAATAGGGTCTAAAAAAAGCTTGACGGTAAGATTTCCAAATGTACCTCAAGAGTATCTGCCAGATTTTATTCGAGGAGTGTTTGATGGGGACGGCAGTGTTTTCTTTGATAAACGTAGGCCAAAATTTCCATTAAGATCTAAATTTGTAAGCAGCTCTGAGAATTTTATAGAGAAATTGCAAAAATGTCTTGAATTTTTAGATATGCCTAAAAGGACAATATACAAACAGAAGACCAAAAATGCATACAGCTACATGTTCATATATGCTCACAAAGACAGCTCTAAATTATTTGAAATTTTATATAAAAATAACCAAAATAGGCTATTTTTAGAGCGTAAGTATGAGCGGTTTTTAGAAGGTCTAAAGGTAGGGACTTAACATGGAAAAAGAGCTACAAGAATGGTATAAGTTGCATAAATTCTATTTTTATACAAATTCTTACCAGACAAAGGATCTGGCTAGGTATTTAGGTGTTAGTACCAGGACAATTCAGAGATGGTTGAAAGAAAAGACTAAGCCAGGGGAAGAACAATTAAAACTTATTAAGAGGTATTTAGAGAAACAAAAATCTGATCAAAGTGGTTTAGAATAAAACATAAAAATCCCGCCAGAATTACCTATTTCTTTATAAACTTGATAATTATTCAAATTCGTCTAGATGTCGCACTAGTGCTTATAATATATCTTATGTTAACTTCGTGAACTTAATCAAATCAAATATAAGTATATAGGGCTCAAAGGCTTGCGGAGAGTTCAAAATAACCTGTGCAAAACCTCTGGCAAACTTACCGGGTCTTACTTTGGGTTACTTTTGTTTAGATTTGGGTTGTTTTAAGGTATTACGGAGTGATATTGGGTTTGATATTGATACCTTGGAATCTATCCAAGCCATGCTCATCTTGGAACCAGCCGTTTTTAAGCCCATTTTTAGACATCTCCCCTTTCGCTGACTCATACTCCTGGAGAGTGATTCTTCGTGCCAATTTGGGCTCCTTAGAGGCCTTAAAACAGGGAAAATACTGGCTCATGAGAGCTACATGGACTTCTTTAGACACTTCATTTGCTAGAAACTTCATGATTCCGGAGGTCCCAGAAAGGCCATTTGGAAGCACTAAATGTCTTATAATCATACCTCTTAAAATGACCTTATTTTGGTCAAATTCGGCCTTTGGGACTTGTCTCCACATTTCTTTTATGGCAAGTCTGTTGTATTTAGGGTATTCCTTAGCACCTGATAATTTTAGCGCAATCTCAGCATCATTATAGCGCATATCAGGTAGGTAAATATCTATAATCCCATCAAAAAGCTTCAAGATTTCAACATTGTCATAACCACCAGTATTGTAAACCAACGGGATCTCTAAACCCATGGGTATTGCTCGCCAAATTCCTTGCAGAATTTGGCTCGCAACATGCGTTGGGCTAACAAAATTTATATTGTGACAACCTCTAGTTTGAAGCTCTAACATTATCTTTGCCAGTTCTTCAGGCTCAACTTCGCGGCCTCCTCCCATCTGACTAAATTCATAATTTTGACAATAACAGCAATGGAGATTGCAGTTTGAAAAGAATATTGTTCCAGAGCCCCTGGATCCTGAAATTGGTGGCTCTTCACCATGATGTGCCATGAAGCTGTAAACCTCAGCCTTTGCTCCTGTCTTACACGTTCCAATCTGTCCCTCCAACCGGTTGACCTTACAGTTATGGGGACATAGGGTGCAGGATTCTAGGGTTTTGTAGGCCTTCTCTACCTTGGCCTGGAAGGCTTGAGAGTTTGTTTGGTATAATTCTAAATAGGATGACTTAAGCATGGTCTTAGAAAGGTTGGAAGGCTTTATTTATAGGTAGTTTCGCTTCTTTTTCGCAAGGCAAGAACCCATACGATTTTTTTCTTATCATCTATATCGTAAAGTACTCGGTAGTTTTCTATTCTGATGCGATATTGAGCAGTTAGTTGATAGAATTGAACAGGCGGTCTTAGCTTCTTGAATGGAGTTCTACCAAAGGGACGCGGGTCATTAGCAAGGTGCTCTATCGCTTCTATAATTTCGCTTTGGAGGCTTTTGTGGATTTTTGATAGAACTTTTTCAAGCCTCTTTTGGATAGAATTATTAGGAAAGCGAACCTTGTAGTTCATCCAGCCTTTTTTATTAGTTTTTTAAATAGTTTTGATACTGGTATGCCCTTAGCGCCAGCTTTTATTGCTGCTCTACCTTTCTTGATAGTTGCTATTGTTTCAGGATCACTTAGTTCATCAAGTAAATCAAGCAATTCTAAGATGTCTTCGTAAGGCAAGTTGACACTTACAGGCTGTCCCCTATCAGTTATAACCAATAGTTTGTCTAGATTTCCCCTGGATAGATGTTCTTTTAATTCTCTGATTCCTATATGTGTCGCTTTTACGAGATCTGTAGCAATGTTCATGTTTTCACCCCTTTTTGACCTTAAATTTATGTAGTTGCAACTGTATCTACATTAAAAGTGTACCTTATTTGACAGCATTTGTCAAGGGGCGGATTTTCTATATTATCTTGTCTGGCAGTTAAAATTAAGGACAGAGACTATTTTTTAGAATTAATTCGCCTTAAAAACAGAACCGTCCCCTATTGAACGAGTCAAGCTAAAGCCCGCTTTCTATACTTCAATACAATCGCCAGAGTAAGCGGGTTAGGATCCTCAATATCAACCGAGCTCCACGCGTCCATCATGTAGCGCTCAACATAGGCATAGGGTAAGAATCCGTAACCATTCTGCCCCCATTTATCAGACCAAGAGTTTTTAAATTTGATGACTTTCTTTCTATCGTCATATCCTATTGCGCAAATAGCATGGCCGCCCAAGGTAGTTTCATTTTTCTTTGGCAAAGGCACAAGACCTGTTTTTGTCTCCATTATCCCCTTGAAGACCTGAATGCCAATAACGCAGGAACCTTTAGTAACAAGGTTCAAACGCAGCTCATTTAGGTTAAGTATACGGGCGTAAGTTATAATACGAAATTTTTTGGCATCTTGAACAGTTCCTTCTTTGGCTTTGTCTTTCTGGTGAGCTTGATATGGCCAAAATTTTTCCCGGCAGACACCTTTTTCTCCAAGCACCTGCATTGCTGCGCGGATGGTCGTGCCTTCCAATTCAGACATACCGTCAATCTTCCTACATTCACTATAGACAAAACGCGGGGAAAGTATCACCAATTTTTCGTAATCAAGTAATTCTTGATACTCTTTCATACCAGTAGCTGTGGCAAAACTAACACAAGTTCCTTCTTCTCCTTGGTCCCTGACCGGCGACATCTTAAGAGTCAAGTCAATCTTCCTGGGAAGTTTTACCAAGGGTAGATACGCCCGCATTAAATAATCCCGATCATCAAACTTATCTTTTATGCACCCAAATCTACTCATTTATTTTTTTCTCCTTAGATTTAATACTTGGAAGTTGGATTGGTATAGGGTTAAGTAGGAAGGCTGGAGCATAGGTTAATTAGTGATTAGAAATTGAGGTTTTTTTGGGGATGTTCTTTCTTGATTTCTTCCGCAATGAGCTCGATAAATTCAGTGGTAGTTTTCAAGGCATTTTCCGCATCGGTCTTTGATATATTGATTTTCCAGGGTTCATACATAAAGAGATTGCGGTTTTTACGCATACGGTTAAATTTTTCAACTAATGTGGTAAATTTTTGACCAAAATAATGCCCTATAAACTCTACAACAGTTTTATGCTGAAAATTTGTCGTGGGCCTGAAGCCTTTCGTAAAGATAAATGCCCTTGCCGAATGAAGCATTGCTGAATAAGCGCAATTATATGCCCAAGGTGGGTCATTTTTTAACATAAGGTGTGCACTTTCTAGGTCTTTCCTAGCTCTGATAATTAATTTATCAATCTGATCAAAGCCGACCTTTTGGCGTTTCAAAAGCCCTTTATTTATATAATCATCTATGAATTTATCGCAGGTCACTTTCTTTGCCTTTTATAAAAACCTTGGGATGCTTCATTAAATCCAGAATAAAAGAGTTTCTTTTCTTTTTTTCTCTTTTGAAATCGGATTTAGTGTAAATAGTATAGTTGATTTCACGAGTAAACTCTTTCTCTAAATCAGAAATTTTATTAATAAGTTTATCTTCGCTTGGCTGGCCCAATAAGAATAGGTCAATATCGCTATCAGCTCTTTCTTTACCTTCCGCAAAAGAGCCATAAATAAAAATTGTCTTTAGGCCCGGGGTGTCTTTAAGGTAATCCTTTAGCCTCCCTTCTATGCCTTCGGTCTTGGAAATTATCTGCTTTATTTCTTTATACAAAGGATGCTCTTTATTAACGTAAAATTGCCTTAGGTTGCCTAAATAATTAGATATTAGAATGCCTTCATTTTCTAAGTTAATTAGTTCTCTATGTAGGCTACCTACAGATACAGAAATCAGCTTGGAAAGCTGGCGTACGTAGTATTTATTTTCGGGATTAGTTAGGAACACCTTTAAAATCAATCTTCTAATCTTTGATGATATTAGCGCTTTAAGCATCTTGTTCTCCTTATGAGAACAATTGTATCACATTTTAGAACAATGTCAACTGTCTATTTAACGTTTTTTCAACTGGATCCATAGTTATGCGGACACAGAAGCACAAGTATAAAGCATAGAAGCTTTAGGAAACCCTGTAATAAATATGAAGTTATGAAACAATTTTAGATTTAATGTTACGTAAAGCGTCTAGGGACTAAGGGGTGGATTTATTCCGGGATTCGTTCGCCTCTTAAAATTGGGGAAATCTTAGAGCTGTCTATTCTCATCCCTCCATCATGCTCTATCTTGATAGTATAAAGCATGCCAGGTAGGAACATAGTTCCAGGGGCCTCTATTTGGGCATTCTTTATACCGATTTTCTTTGCCTGGCCTGAATCCAGGGCATATTTCCAGAAGTTTTCCCAGAGTTTGCTTTCAAAATTGCCGCTAGAATCTTGCAGTTTATAGCCATCAGGTATCTGGTAGGCCTTTGTTATTTCGTATTCCTGGGTATTTGGCCCATCAAGCATGAATACTTTCCAGAAAAGATAAGCGCTTATGCCGCGTAACCTGTCAGCTTTTTTGATATGGATGTCATCAAATCTTATAACCAGCGATTGGAACTGTATAATATTTCCGGAAAAAGTAAAATATTTAGGTTTAAGCGGCTTTCCGTCAGCGCCATACTCTAAGAACTTTATTTCTGTGGAGGTTTTTGAGGTCTCTTCGTTAAATCTAACCCCAGTTACCAGGACTTCGGCTATTCTAGAATCAGCCTGTAGCCGTTCAATTACCTGTTTTAGGATTTTATTTTCCTGAACATACTTTCTATAAAGATAAAGGCCGGACCAAACCGCCGCAACAATTAGAATCAGAAACAGGATAAATTTTATGATTTTAAACATTTTTTTAAATAATCTTTTTATCTACTTCAATTCTGCAGGTTTTTACTTCCTGCTTGAAAGATAAACAGTTTCATTCTTGGCTGGTATGCGTACTTTAAGATTAAGTCTTTTAAGGTTAGTCCTTAAAACTTCCGATTGACTCTCTTCGCCATGAACAATAAAAACTTCCTTTAATTTGCCCCGGCATTGTTTAGCGTATTGAACAAGCCCATTTTTATCAGCATGAGAGCTAAATGCGTTTAAGGTAACAACCTCTGCGTTTAATGCCCGCGGCATTCCGAATATTCTTACCTCTTTTTTTCGTTCTACTATACGCCTTCCTAAAGTATCTTTTGCCATAAACCCTATCACAATAATCATGTTATGTGGATTCTCGATGTTATTCTTTAGATGATGAAGAATGCGTCCATTTTCACACATACCCGAAGCAGAGATAATAATCATCGGCCTTCTCTCATCATTCAACTTTTTTGAATCATTCACCTTTGTAACATAGGTAATATTATCATATCCAAGAGGGTCCTCCTCTCTTTCAAAAGAGGCTTTGGTTATCTCATCAAAATACTCCCAATTCTCCTGAAATACCTTTGTTAGATTAACAGCTAAAGGGCTATCAACATATATGGGGATTTTCTTGATTTTCTTTCTCTTTATTAATTCGCTTATAAAATAGACTATCAACTGCGTTCGCTCAAGCGCAAAAGATGGAATAATAATTTTTCCTCCCCGCTTTACTGTGCGGTTTATAGCATCTGCTAGTTCATCTTCAGCATCTTTAATGCTACTATGTTTTCTTCCTCCATAGGTGCTCTCGATAATAAGATAATCAATGTCCTTGGGTACCTCAGGATTTCGTAAAAGCGGCATACCGTATCTACCCAAATCAACGGCATAGGCTATTCTTATTATTCCCCTAGACGTTTTAACATCCAAAACAGGTATCGCAGAGCCAAGGATATGGCCTGCTTCAAAAAAGGTCAGGTCTATATCTTTGGAAAGGGCGAATTTAGTATTATATTGGAGAGATCTAATATATTTAAGGGAATTTTCAGCGTCTTTTTTCGTATACAGGGGAAGGCGTGGCGGTAGGCCTCTGCGTTTATTAATCTTATTTATAAACTTTATATCTTCTTCCTGAACATAGCCACTGTCAGGAATCATGTAATCACATAATTTTTTTGTAGGCGGGGTAGCAAAGATATGCGATCTGTATCCTTTTTTTATAAGATTAGGGACATTACCGCAATGATCTATATGGGCATGAGACAGGATACAGGCACGTAAACGCTGAGGATTAAATATGAAATTTGAATTGACTGTGTAAGCCTCATCGCGGCGTCCATGGAAGAGTCCACAATCTAATAATACCTGAGAGCGGTCTAGGGATACAAGATGCATAGAGCCGGTAACTGTTCGTGCTCCACCGCAAAATTTAATAGTTGTTGTCATTTAGCCTACTCCATTTTAATTTGCTACCTTCAGCCCTTTTTAATATCCTCAAAGAGTTTATTGGCAAATTCCTCTCCCTAAGGGTTATTTCGGGATGTTGAAATTTATATCTACATCCTTTTTATCCTCTTCGGATACTTTAAAAAGTTCCTTTGATTGCATATTCAACATTTGCGCAACAAACATATCCGGCAGCTGATGTATTCTTATATTGTAGTTATTTACAGAATCATTGTAGAATTCTCTCCTGTCTGCTATCTGGTTTTCTAAGTAGCTTACCCTGCCTTGAAGCTGCGTAAAGTTCTGGTTCGCCTTAAGATCAGGATAATTTTCAGCAACGGCAAAAAGTGTCTTTAGTGTTTTACCCAGTTCTCCTTCTGCCTTTGATGACTCGCCTACGTTTTTAGCGTTGATACAGGCTGTCCGGGCTGCTGTGATCTTTTCCAACGTCTCTCTTTCGTATTTCATATAGCCTTCGCAGACCTTTACTAATTTGGGTATTTCATCATGGCGTTGTTTTAACAACACATCAATATTTGACCATGCCTTTTCAGTATTACGCGAAAGTCTAATCAGGCCGTTATACAGAGATACAAAATAAAGAATAATCCCTACAACAACAAATAGCAGAATACCCAAAACAATAATCCCCGTCATATGCTACCTCCTTTTGGCTAAAATATATTAAAACGAAACAGTAAATAACAAAGCATTGCTATTGTTAAGGCTGCCCCTCCAAAAACCCCGGAAAAGGCCTGCCAGGTTAATTTCTTAGTTAGTTCTTTTTGGCTATGGTCTGATATGATGAATGTCTTTTCCATATCTCCTTTTGTTACTACTACATCAGCTAATTCGTTGCTTTGAATCTCTTTTAGCTCCTCTTCCAGGAGATTCTGTTCGATTTTAGCTACAGCCCTAGTCCATTCCTCTTCGTTAATCTGACCGTCTTTATTTAGATCAACCTTTTCCATCTTCTCAGGGTTGCTCTTTAATTGCGTTATCCGATCCATTAATGTTTTCTTATGGGAATCTACTGCAGCATGCGTCTTTTTAGCTGTCCCCAGTACATATATATCCTCACCTGGACAGATATAGCATTCTTTAAAGCGCATAGCATATGTACCCATAAATGAATTATACTGTATATGATTATTATTTAGAAATGCTTGTAAATTAGAAGGCATAGGCCTGCCCCAGCCAGTGGAGAATTCATAATCCTTAGGCATGATAAATTCAGCGCCTTTAGGTAAAATCGCTACCTTACCGGTTGTGTCATCTAGCAAGAATGTACAATCACCACTGTCGCCTTTAGCAACTGTTACCCAGTGGCCTGATTTGCCGCTTCTTTGATACCTCTCCACTGTATAATTATAGAATACACAGTCGGTATTAGTAAAGACACTTTTTAGAGGAGTAGTCTTCTTTGCCTTGCCGGTAAGTTCCACCAAACCCATGGCTAAACCACGTACAGTAGAAGTGGGGATATTCTCAATCATTCTCTTTCTGCGCAGACGTTTGAATCCCCAAAAGAAAGACCAGATGCCAAATCCAAATCCAAAAATAGCATAACCAATATCTCTATCGTCACTCATATTTAACAGAGCCCTTCAGTCAGGGCGATTTTTCAAAAAGTTAACAGAAATTTCGCCGCCATTAGTAAAATTGCTACACACAAAACAATTTTTATAACTCCCTCACCCTTCTTGACTGATACTTTTACAGACAGCCAGGCGCCTAAAGCGCTGCCTAAACCTAGGCAAACTGCATAAATCCAATTAATATTTTTAGTAAGCCCAAATATAAAGATAACAGGGATTGTGTACAGTAAAATTATGCAAACCTTATGAATATTTATTTTTGTAAGGCTTAAACCCAGTATATGTCGCAAGGAAAACATAATCAGGAATCCTACGCCAGCTTGAATAAAACCACCATATAAGCCTATAAGAAACATTGTCGGATAAATAAGCTTATTTCGGCCTTTGGAAAACTCTTTGGAATTCTGTCCATTAGCTATTGGTCTAAACAGGGTTATGACAACAAATATCATAACACCGGCAAGAATTCTTTGAAAAAGGAGATTACTAATGTTAATAGCAAAAATAGAGCCGATTATTGCGCCCGGCAGAGTCCAAATTCCAAGAAGGAAACTTTCTTTTATATTGCTAAGTTTTTCAGAATTGTATGCAGACGCCCCTGAAATAGCTCCTGCCAGTATACCAATTCTATTTGTTCCATTTGCTATGGGTGCATCTAGGCCAATTAGCATCATAACGCCCAAAGTCAACACTGAGCCACCACCAGCCATAACATTAATAAAGCCTGCAATAGCCCCTGCAGAAAACACTATAATTAAATGTATGATCTCATTCATTTTTCAACTCATACAAAAACACCTTGTCATTACGTCTAGCCCTAAACGGTAATTTTATGCCGATTCGCTCTCCCTTCTTTGCATAATCTATTTGATTGTGGTTTTGGTGCATTTCAGCCACCGCTACAACCCTGGCTGGAGTATTTTTTCCATAGATTAATATATTCTGACCTTTTCTTAAACCTTGGTTTATTACTGAGACTTCTGCAACGCTTATTTTATTATAGAACTTAACTACATTGCCCACAAAAACCTTTTCATAGCCACTTGTGCCTTTTTCACTGCCCGTATCATTAGGCTGGGAGAAGAAAAAACCATGGCTAAAGCCTCTGTTAAAGGTTGCTGAAAGTCTCTTTTTGAGGGATTTTTTCTTACGGGGGGTAAGACCGCCATTAAAAAAAGAATCCATTGCCTGTCTGTAACTAGAAGTAACCTCTCCTACATATTCTGCAGAGCGCATCCTGCCTTCTATTTTAAAGGCGCTTATACCAGACTGTATTAATTTATCAATAAATTCTATTGTGCACAGATCCTTCGCGCTTAGCACATAATCCTGGCCTAAGATATATTCATTGTTCTTTTCTTCTATGTCTTTTATTAAAAACTTACGCCTGCATGGCTGAAGGCACATACCTCTGTTTGCTGATTTTGAGAATGAACTATGCGAAAGAAAACATCTCCCGGATATACTGACGCATAAGGCCCCATGGGCAAAGACCTCTATTTCACAATCTAGGTTTTCTTTTCCTACACTGTTAATTATCTCCTTTATCTGAAGAAATCCACATTCCCTTGCAAGAACAATCCTTTTAACGCCTAATGAATGATAAAATTTAAGCGCTGTAAAGTTCGCAACGCTTGCCTGTGTTGATAGATGTATGCGCAGGCCTAGCTCTTTTGCAAGTTTAAGCACTGCCATATCCCAAAGTATAACCGCATCAACCTCTGCTTTTTTGGCTATACTTAAGATCTTCTTTATCTTTTTGATGTCATTGTTATACATAATGGTGTTTAACGCAAGATAGCCTTTTTTTCCATTATCATGCAAAACAGAGATTACCTTTTTTATTTCAAGCATATCAAAATTACAGGCCCAATGCCGCATATTTAGGTTCTTTATGCCGAAATACACAGCATCAGCCCCTGCTTCTATTGCTGTATTTAGACTACACCAGTCACCTGCTGGTGATATTAACTCAGGTCTTTTGTATTTCATAGTTATTAGTAATTCTCAGCCAGAACTTCATAGAACGCCTGTGGATGCTTGCAGGCAGGACATTCCTGGGGTGCTTCTTCACCTTCGAAGACGTAACCGCAGTTAATACAATGCCATTTCACTGGTTTAGCCTTCTTAAATACGCTGTCTTTGTCTAGGTTGGCGATTAGCTTTCTGTATCTTGTTTCATGAAATCTCTCTACCTTGGCAATCTGTTCAAAGGATTGAGCTACTTCAGTAAAACCTTCATCTTTGGCAATCTTTGCAAAGTTTGCATAAAGGGTTGTCCATTCTAGTTTCTCACCATCAGCAGCAGCTTCTAAATTGATTTTTGTTTCTTTTATTGCTCCTGCTGGGTAAGATGCAGTAATTGCTAGATCGCCGCCTTCAAGATACTTAAAGAATACCTTGGCGTGTTCTTTTTCGTTTTCAGCTGTTTCGGTAAATATATTGGCAATTTGCTCATAACCTACTTTTCTGGCAGCGCTGGCAAAATATGTATATCTATTCCTTGCCTGCGATTCACCTGCAAAGGCTGCCAATAAATTATTCTCGGTTTTCGTTCCTTTGATTGATTTAGCCATTTTACTCCTCCTTTGTTCTACCTTTTAAAGAAATCAGCATATATTGCTATTATTAGAGCCACCGCTGAAAAAAAGAATATAAGGAAATAATTTATCTTGTCCTTTTTTGAACTTAAGCTACAAAGGATGGTTCCTAGGACTTCATAATCATGCTCAGAAAGCTTCTCTTTACTGAGTAGTTTCTCCACAAGATTTGTTTTATTAAGCTCTCTGTGTAAGATGTTGTGGTGGTGGAATTTATATATAAAGAATACCAAAAATCCTGTTACGCCAACATACCAGAGTGTCTTGGCAATTAGAGGATTAAAATCTATAAAGATATTTACAGCCCTGAGCGAAATAACCGCAATAATTGCAATACTAAAAAACAGCCATGAGGCGAGCGGTTCTTTGCATCTTTTGAGCCGGAAACAATCCGTACATATAAAGCTCTTTTGGTTCTTATCACCCATATAAATCTCCCAAATAGGCTGTTTGGCAGGATTTACTGCAATCTATATAACTGGTTATTTGTTGAGTTTATTTTTTGCCCATCAGAGTACTAACGATCTTTTCCTCAGCCTTTGGATGTAACAGGACAATTAACAAACCTCCTATAATGTTTCCAATGGTTACGGGTATGAGGTTAGTAAACATTGAAGAAAAGTTAGAAAAGAACTCTCCTTTTAACATCAGGCCTATTGGCAGGAAATACATATTAGCTACACTGTGTTCATAGCCAGAGGCAACAAAGACCATAATTGGGAAATATATGCCAAAAATCTTACCTGCTATTGACCTTGCAGCGATACACATTATTACTGCAAGACAAACTAGCATATTGCATAAGATTCCTCTGCAGAGTGCCTCTGTAAAACTCAAACCTAATTTTGTTTCGCAGATGTTAACTGCAACAGCGCCCATTGAGGTTAAGGCATTGCCCTGCATAAGCAGACCGCTCTTATAGACAAACCAGGCGATGATTAAAGCGCCCAATAGATTGCTGAAATAGACTACAAACAAATTACGAAAGACCTTTGCAAAGGAATATTTTCGATAGATAAAGCCTATGGTCATGAGGATGTTCCCGGTAAAGAGTTCTGAACCGGGAATGAGTACCAACATCAGTCCTACACTAAAGACGCTTCCGGCAAGGAATTTTGCCAGACCTGGATCAAGGGTCCCTCCGCTTAAAATAGCAATTGCAGCATGAGCGCCAAAGGAAATGTAGATACCAGCAAGAATCCCAAAGATGAAGAGTTCAAATATTGTTTCTTTTGCTTTTCTTTCGCCAATTCTACTTAGTGCCTTTGATATCTCTAAGGGCTTTAAGAAAAGATTGTCCACCTTATACCTCCTTACCTCTTTTTAATATTATTTTTTCCAACCCTTTTTTAGGCCTTTCATTTTTCCTTCAGCTTTTTTGCTTACTCTTTTAGTCTCGCGTTCTGTAGTCCTTACTTGTTCTCTTGTTTGCTTTTCTATTTTTTTCGTCTCTTTCTTGGTTTCCATTTCTTGTTTTTTTAGTTCTATTTCCGCCTTCTTAGTCTCTTTTGCAGCCTGTTTTACTGCCCTTTTTGCCTTACGCTCAGCTATTATTGCTTCTTTTTCTTCCTTGGACTTGCCTCTTGTAGCAAACCAATCACTCACCCTATTGAATACCGCTTCATCGCTTGCATGCTCATAGGCCTTTTTACTGGCGCCTTTTTCTCCTCCTTCGGCAGCAAACAAAGGTGTTGCAGAGAATACAAATGATAATGCCAATGCAATTATTAATAGCCTTTTCATACTGTCTCCTTTTAGCTATAAACAAAAAAGCAACCCTTTAGAAAAAGAGTTGCTCATTAATTTAAACATTTTTTAAATGCCATGCTCAACTTCCTTAGATAAGAAAATTATGACCTATTGGAAATTAAACAGTTGTGTGTCGTAGGTATGTCTGGTGGACTAAGTCAAGCTGCTTCTGCGACAATACGTACATTAAGTGCGCGTGGACCCTTTGGACTTTTTTCAACTTCGCACTCAACTTCTTGACCCTCTTTAAGATCTTCAAAGTTAGTATCTAATACGCTATTCTGGTGGAAAAATATATCCCTTCCATCAAGTACGCTGATGAAACCAAAACCCTTATCGCGAACCAGTCTTTTTATTTTTCCTTTATGCATGAAATATCTCCTTTAAAAATAAGGCTCAAGCCTATTTAAAGTCTCGAGCCTTAGATTTTTCCAATTCAGCTTATACTTTTGTTACGTTTTTAGCCTGTTCGCCCTTAGGACCTTGTTCAATCTCGAATTCAACTTCTTGATTTTCCTCTAAAGACTTATAGCCATCACCTTGAATTGCTGAGTGATGCACAAATACGTCATTGCCGTTTTCAGGAGTAATAAAACCATAACCTTTTTGATTACTGAACCATTTTACTTTGCCTTTTGCCATTACTTACTACACCTCCTTTTTCATGAATTTTTAGTAAATAATGGCAGAAAAAAACCGCAAGGCGAGTGTTTTGCCTTACGGCATTCAACTTCCCTTCCCTTATTTACTACGGGTATCATTATACACAAAATCTTTAGTTTGTCAAGTAATTAAAAGAATAATGGAAATGAGGTAAAACTTACGATTAATCCTTAAATATCAGAGAAAGATGTGGTCTTTTTGCTCTTGTTTTCTATATCAGATTTTGCGTTCTGCTTAGGTGATTCACCTGTCCAGCAATAAAGACAGAGTTTTTCCTTGGGTAGACCCACTGCCTTTATCATATCGTCTATTGTTTGGTATCTTAGCGTGGTTAATGTTAAGTCTCTGGTTATCCAGTCTATCATCTTCTTATATTTATCCGTGTTATGATCTATGTATTCAGATACGTCTTCAAGGTCATGGCCTTCAAGCGCCTTAATTGCACGACGCGCAGCAAGCTCATGAATGCTTCGCGTAGAAAGACAAAATTTACACGGGAACATAAGAGGCGGACAAGCTGGCCGTACGTGAACCTCTTTTGCGCAACAATCCCAGAGTTTTTTTACGGTAAAATTCTTCAATTGAGTCCCTCTTACTATTGAGTCTTCGCACACTACTATTTTATTACCCTCTATGATCTCCCTAATCGGTAGAAGCTTCATTTTAGCAACCAAATCGCGTGTTTCTTGTGAAGACGGGGTATAACTTCTGCCATAGCCAGGAGTATATTTTACAAGTGGGCGGCGGAATGGTTTGCCGGATTCCATTGCATAGCCAAGTGCATGCGCCACTCCAGAGTCAGGTACGCCTGAAACAACATCGACCTTTATATCCTTATCTCGTTTTGCTAAGAATCTGCCGCATCTTTCACGCACAGTTTCAACATTTATGCCTTCATAAGTTGATGCTGGAAAACCCGTATATATCCACAAGAATGTGCAGATTTGACACTCAGTTTTACCGGGCTTTCGTTGAGTTAGGCCATTTTCAGTAAGTAATATGATTTCTCCTGGCAAGAGGTATTTTTCAATTGTGAATCCTGTATTAGCGAATGCGCTAGTTTCTGAGGTTACAGCCCAGGCCTCATCGCCCTTGCCAAGGATTATTGGAGTATAGCCGAGTCTGTCCCTAGCTGCATAAAGCCCATCTTTGTTTAGCAAAAGAAGCGTGCAAGAACCTTCTATTGAATCAAACATCTTATCTATGCCATCTATAATACTATCGCCCTGGTTTATTAATTTTGCCACAAGTTCTGTGGAATTAACTAAACCCTTGCCTACTTCGCTGAATGATATGCCTTTTTTCAATAAGTCTTCTGCTAATTGTTCTTTGTTTTCTATTAATCCTGCGGTAACTATGCAAAAAGGTCCGAATTTAGAGTTTAGATATATGGGCTGTTCATCAGAATCACTGATAACACCTATGCCTTTATTTCCTTTCATGCGTCTGTAGTCTTCATAGAATTTTGATTTGAATTGAGTCTGCGCTATATTATGTATTTGGCGTTGGAAATCTTCACCTAACACGGCCATGCCTCCATATTCCGTGCCTAAATGTGAGTGATAGTCTGTTCCGTAAAATAAAGATTCTGTACAATCATTTTTAGAAGTAACGCCAAAAATTCCACTCATTTTGCTCCCTCCATTTTAAAATGCCCCTTAATTTGTAAGTTTTTGACTACCTTCTATATCTTGTTGCTATTATTATAGTTATGAAAATTGTATTTTGTGCTTAATTGGCTACCTGCGGCACGAATTCGATTTTAGAGACATAAGAGCTTGCTGATTTCCTCAAAGATTGACGCAATCAGTTGAAGGAACCTGATCATTCTTTCATAGACTTATGCTGCATCATCATTTTCTCATGCATCATTGGACGTTGCATCATTTTCATCTCTTTCATGCATTTCATCATTGGACAGGTACCTGTAGTCAGCGTGTAGATACCGCAAGAGGCCACTAACAAAGCAGAAATCCATAAAAGGATTACAATAGCAATAGCAAAACCACGCAGCGACTTAGAACCGACCTTACTTAAGGCAAGAAGCACAAAAAAGCTCACTGTAAGTAATAGTGCCAAAGGAATAGTGCAGAACAATCCCATAAATCTTAACATACGTACCTCCTTTTAAAACATTCCTGTTTTTAGTCGCTTTTCGCTATCTGAAAAAGAATGTTTTTGGTAGATATTGTTTTCATCAAAGAGTATTTGCAACATCTGAGTTTTAACTTTTGCCCCGCTTTTTAATACATTTACAACCGGGATATATGTTGAGGTACTTGTCTTAGACCTTGTATACACATAGACCCAGATAGTTTTACCATTTGCTGTTAAATTTATTGCCTGCGGTTCACCTAAAAGTTCTATGATTTCCTCCTGTGTAATGTCTTTTTTCAGTTGGGATATGTCTTGCAGGGTAATTGGTTTTCCATAAGTGGTTGCGCATCCGGCTAAGGCAAGAGATAATAAAATAATTAAAAACCTTTTTAACATTATCCACCTCTTCTGTCTTTAGAGTTTATTCAAGGGCTTACAGTCTTTATTTTCCAAGGCCATTTTTTGCTTCTAAGTTCTTCTATCTTTCGTCTTTTTGCTCTGATTGAGAGCTGAGTAAAACGCACCCAGCCAATTAAGCCCATGGTTAAATATGCATAGAGCGTTAGCCAGAGACCATGGCCAATATATACTGTTAGCATTAATCTATCTAAATCAGTTATACTTATTTTGTATAGTCCAGTAGTAAATACTGTAATTCCTGCAATTCCAATTGTAAGGCTGATTAGCCTGCTTCTGGGAAAGAAGTAACTTGCACCAAAGATAAGCACTGCAAGAAGCGGCAAAATCCATACGAAAAAGCTTTTTGTCGGTGCATTTCTCATCTCAGGGCTAAATATTTTTATCACGCTAATCATAAAGCGGGCTTCAGCACCATTTGCCAGAATGGGTATTCTGAATGCATTTATATTATCGAGCGTTCCTTGGGATTTTCCGGTAAGTATCTTTGAAACTGAACCTAGCGGCTTTGATTCAACATTTAACCAGGGTAGAAAAAATGCAACGCTGACTACAACAGCAAGTAGAAATATTAGAAGGGAATATAGGGATTTCATTTGATCCTATTTATGAAGGGATTATTACTTAATATGTTATTATATACATGATTTAAGGAATGGTCAATTGTAAAGTTGCTGTTTGCTTCTTACGTGGCTGGTGGGTTTTTTTATTTCAATTAACGCTCTTCAAAAAGAGATATGTAGAAATAGTTGTCTCTAAGGCATCAAAACCAAGAGGTTTTGTTATATAATCAGTAGCGCCTAATTTCATGGCCTTCAAGGCTGTTTTTAATTTATCTACGCAAGTAACTATAATGATAGGTACCCTCTTATTAAACCTTCTTATTTTGCGCAGACACTCGATTCCACCCATTTTAGGCATAACTATATCTAGCAATATTAATGCCGGCTTCTCATTCTTGGCTTTAGAGAGTGCCTCTTGACCGTTATTGGCAGTAATAATTTTATAGTTTCTTTTGCTAAAATATAGACCGATTGCTTCGCATACGTCAGGCTCATCGTCTACTATCAGAATCTTCTCGTTCATCTTTGCCACCCCCCAAAAAAAATGCCTATTCCTTTGAAAGAATAGGCATTTTTTATCCACTATGTTCGGCAACTGACTGCCATATCCTAAGTTTTTAGGATTTAGGCTCTATAAGTTTTGCGGTCCTTTTCAGGACCGGGCTTTCGGCCCGCCCCACTCTTTCAAATGGTTTGCCTTTATCGTATTAGCTACAATATAACACTATAAGTATACCACAAAAATTAGTTTTTTTCTATTATTCGACGTAATTGACTGTAAAATAAGAGGTTATGTTAATGGGGGTTTTATTTTGGTGATTTTGGTGTCTGGAAATTCGTTTCTTTGTCTAAGCGTTCATAAATTGCCTTCATATAATCATGTAACGCGTTACAATTCTCTTCAATACTGCCTAGAACATCAATAATATGGGAAAATTTAGCTTCTAATTCTTTGCTGGAGAGTTTAGTTGTATCTTCTTCCAATATTTTCTTGTTTAAGGCCGCAGCAATCCCAATATTGCTTATTTTATTGAAAATGGGGTGAAAGATTTCTTCTAATTTAATTTGTCTCATTTATCGCCTCCCTTAACTATTTTTTTAACTAACTTGGCAATAGAGAGCGCTGAGGTAAGCCCAGGAGATTCAATGCCAATAAGGTTCACAAAGCCAGGGAGTCCCTTATCACTCTCTTCTTTTATGAGAAAATCCCTAAAATCCTCATCCTGTCCCTGTAGTTTTGGCCTAATTCCTGCCATGTCTTTAGCCAAGTCATCGTATTCAATAAACGGCAAGAAGTGTTTAACGCTATCATAAAAAAGTCTCTGCTTAGTCCCATCAATATTATAATCTAAATCCTGCACATATTCATCATCAGGGCCTAATCGCAGACTTCCGCCTAAATCTAGAGTTGCATGTATGCCTAGTCCTGCCCCTTTATTCTTAGGAACAGGGTAGACTAATCTGTTAACTAATTTTCCCTTTTTGTTACTAGTCCTGAAATAGTCTCCTTTACAGTACTTTAGTCTGTATTCATCTTCTTCAATGCCAACCATTTTGGCTATTTTATCTGAATTAAGGCCCGCGGAATTAATAAAAACCTTTGTGGAAAAACTAAATGCACCTTCGCTTTTATCTTCAACAGTAACTTTATAGCCTGAATTTGATTTTTCTATAGCGGTGAGTTCTGTATTATAAGCTATTTGTCCTTTACGGCTTGCAAATTCATCAACAAGACTTTTCATTAGTCCATGCGAATCTATTATGCCTGTAGAGGGCGAATGGATTGCTGCCTCTGCCTTTATATTCGGTTCAATTTTTTCTATTTCGCTTTTGGAAATAAGCCTTAAATCATTCAGGCCATTATTTAAGGCATTTTTATAAAGGACTTCTAAATCCAGGATTTCAGAGACGTTAGCAGCAACGATAAGTTTACCCAGCATTCTATGGTTGATATTATTCTTAACGCAGTATTCATAAAGTAGATTTTTTCCTTCAATACAGGTTTTGGCCTTCAGAGAATCTTTAGGGTAATAGATTCCGGCATGGATAACCTCGCTATTTCTTGAACTTGTTTCCTGTCCAAAGGCATAATTCCTTTCAATGACAATGATGTCTTTATGCGTTTTTGACAGCTCAGATGCTATAGCCAAACCAATGACTCCAGCGCCTACAATAGTAATATCTATTTTTTCCATAATTCTCTAGCGTTTCTTCAGAAAAAAGTCTATCGATTCGAGAAATTCCTTCCTCTTTTCTTCCTCCATCTCTAAAAACATAACCGCTATACCGTATCTTGAATTTAGTGCGTTTTCCTCATCTACCTTTCGCCTTACTTCTCCTAGAAAGTGCATGGGTTGCGTTAGCCTGGGAAACTGTATTTCAACCTCCAAGGTTTGGCCTATTTCATAAGGGACAGGACTATAAAAAAAGCAGCCGCCTTGGCTTATATTTGTGATATTGGAAATAAACCACTTGGAGTCTTGTGAAGTTTTGAGCCTGAATTTTACTATGAAATTCCAGGATATTCTAGGATAGCGCCTGGCTTCAATGCCTTGATATTTCTTAGGCATAATTATATTGTTCCTTTGGTTAAATTAAGCTTACTCTTGCCTTTTTTATCTAACCCAATAAGTCTCCAGTCACAAGCAACGAATAGATGTTTGCTCTTTTTCGGATTACCTGTCATTGCCAAGACCTTTCCTACAAATATTGTATGATCTCCTGTCTTGAATTTATCTATTAATTTGCATTCAAATGCAACCGTTGCATCATGAATTGTAGGCACTTTAACTTTTTTAGATTTTACTAAGGTAATTTTAGCTAATTTTATTTTGTCAATACTACGGCCGGATTTCACGCCACAAATCCAGGCAGACCTTGCCTGATCCTTATTAGGATAATTGATAACAAATTCTTTATGTAATTGAATGTTTCTGTGGGAGTAACGACGCCGATCAATTGAAATGGCCATCAATAGAGGCTTGATAGATGTTCGCATAACCCAGGATACTCCAAGTGCATTCGGCCGCCCCTTCTTATTTAAAGAAGTGACCAACGTGTAAATAAGTGGCCTGGTTAAGGTAATGGCCTCTTTTTCAGTTAAGATTTTCATCCTTAAGTTTTATTGAGTTTGGTTTATCTAAGGCCTTCGAGCTCTTCTGTTTGTTCTTTGAGCTGCTTTTGTATATCCTTGACTTTGTTTCGGCTAGAATCCAAAATTGTTTTATAGCTAGAGCTATCTATGCCCTGTTGCGAAAGAGATTTTTTAGTTTCTTTATCAGTAACCGGAGTTTTAAAATAGGTATTGAAGGCAATGTATACGAGCAGACACATTAAGGCAAGAGTAATGAGAAGCCCTATTAGAGAAGCAAAACCGCTATCATAGTTTTTGACTAATTTATTTTTCAATTAAATATCCTAATCATGCATAAAAAAAGCCCGACTTTTAATGTCGGGCTTTTTTGCTTTTCAGCTTATATCTTCGTTACGTTTTTAGCCTGTTCGCCCTTAGGACCCTGCTCGATCTCGAATTCAACTTCCTGGCCTTCTTCTAAAGTCTTGTAGCCTTCGCCTTGAATTGCTGCATGATGTACAAATACGTCATTGCCATTCTCAGGAGTAATAAAACCGTAACCTTTTTGATTGCTAAACCATTTTACTTTACCCTTCGCCATTACTTACTACACCTCCTTTTTGCGGAAAGAAATCAACCGCAACACCTAAGGCTCTTCTCGCCTTACAGCAGCAGAATTCTACCTCCTTATTTACTACTGAATTTAATTATATATTAATACTTTTCGTTGTCAATAAGATTTTCTAGACGGGAGTTGTTGCGATAGTTATTTTGGTAGTTTTCGATATTATATAGATCTAGCCACTCTCCATATCTTCGATGCAAGGCACAGCTTATAACCTCATAAAACACATCTATTTCAGCCTTATCTATACCTGCATTGAATCTGACGCTTATATTTACATTTCCGGATTCATCGATATCCTTGCTGAGTTCTACTTGGCCATTTTTGAATAATTCAACCATTTTATCCCAACGTTTTATATAACCAGGGGCACTCAGCGCAGGATTTGAAGCTGCGCTTGACCACTGGTTTGAAATTATGTGAATAATAGAAACATTTCTTGCCAGCCCCTGCTGTATGTGCGCGGCATTGCTTTCTTTCTTTATCTGGGCAGTCCCAATATTCCCAGCAATTATGGTGTTCTTCCCTATCCATGGCTTATGTAATTAGGTTACACACCTTTTGTAGGTAATTATACTCCGGCTCAGGAGATTGTCAAGTTTTTCAGATAAAGGGTTGCTCAAATTTAGAAGCTACGATATTATTACAGAAATACAGGAGGCGAGAATATGCTTAAGAGATGTCAAGTATTGCTTACTGATTGGTAGCTGGAATATCTTAAATTTATTGCTAAAGAGGATGATGTTAGTTTTTCTGAGGCAGTTAGAGGCTTTATGTGCCTGGGTATTGTATATACGATTTCCGCATTGTTTCCAGGATACAAGTCCCCTTTTACTTCAAAGGGAATCATGAAGGCAGCAAAAAAAATAATTAATGATGAATCAGGGGAAGCAGAGCTACATAATCTGATTTCTAGACTTTATTTTGAAACACGAAAGGCAATAGAATTTAGAGCTTCTTCCAAGGTAAGGCTTAAGAATAAAAAATCGACCCGCCGCAAAAAAAATAAACCCCAAGAATACCTTATCTTGATATCTTCAATATTTTGTATTGTAAGAGGCCTGCGGGAGCTTGGATTTCTACTGTTTCGCCTTGTTTGTGGCCCAAAAGTGCCTTGCCTACAGGAGAGGTAATGGAGATCTTGTTCTGCTCATAATCTGCCTCTAATTCTGATACTAGTATATAGTGAATTTCTTCTTCTGTTTCTAGGTCTAGGAGGTCTACTTTTGCCCCGATAAATATCTGGTCTTTAGGTATGTCCTCATCATCGATTATTCTAGTGCGAGCCAATTTACTTTCTAAAGTTGCGATCCTTCCCTCGTTTAAGGCCTGCGCATCTTTAGCAGCGTCATATTCAGCATTTTCGCTTATGTCCCCATGCGCCCTGGCTTCGGCTATTGCCTTAGAAAGCTCTCTTCTGCGTTTATTCTTTAAATGGTCGAGTTTTTTCTTTAGTTTCTCGTAACCGTCCCGCGTTAAATAAGTTTCTCCGTTATCCATTTATTCCCCTCTTATTAACTTAAAAAGGCAGTAATATGACCTTTAGAGATTTATTTGCAGATGCGACAATATCGAATCCCTCTTGGATTTGTTCTAGGGGTAGCTTATGTGTTATTAGCCCTTCAATATCTAATCTTTCTTCCTTGATCAGCTCTAAGGCCTGCTTTAGGTCATTAGGGGCTGCACCATAACTTGAGGTAATTGTTATTTCATTCCTCCAAAAATCAACAGCCGGGACTTCGATTCTTTCATCGCCGATAGCAAAGAAAAGTATTATACCTTTTCTATCTATGGATTTGAATGCCTCTAAGATGGCAGCTTTAGCGCCAGTACAAATTATTATCCTTTCAGCCGTTACCTTGAAGTCTTGATTTGCATTTATTATCCTATCTGCGCCAAATTCCTTGGCCTTTTCTAATCTGTATTCGTTTATATCAGTTGCGATAACCTTTGCACCTTTTAATTTTGCCAGCGCAATATTCATCAATCCAGAGACACCACTCCCAAGAATTAAAACAGAATGCCCCTCTCTTATATTAATTAAGTTTAATCCCCTTATCGCACAGGCCAGAGGCTCAATCATGGTTGCCGCTTCATAAGAGACATTATCCGGCAATAGATAGGTGCCGTATTCTACGTTTATTTTCGGCACCCTGACAAATTCACTATATCCGCCCGGATCATAATTGCCTTTGTGCAGGGTTTCGCATGCTGTTTGATTGTCATCTCTGCAGTATTTGCAAGTATTACAAGGAACGTGGTGGCTTACAAATACTCTCTGTCCAACTTTGAATTTAGCTGATTTTGATTCAGCAATCTCACCGCTTATTTCATGACCTAGAATGTGGGGGGCCTTTTTAATCCTATACCACTCCAGGACATCTGTGCCGCAGATACCAGAGGCCTTGACCTTAAGCAGGATTTCTCCCTCCTTTATCTGGGGTCGTGGCAGTTCTTCTATCTTGATCTTTCTGTTATTATAATAGACTGCGACTTTCATTAATCTAGGTATGTTTATAA
Source organism: Candidatus Omnitrophota bacterium (assembly GCA_018830005.1). NCBI lineage: Bacteria > Pseudomonadati > Candidatus Omnitrophota > Candidatus Omnitrophota bacterium. Next base: position 55,286 of record JAHJTE010000002.1, on the reverse strand, counting down.
ATCCTGAAGGCTTCATTGACTGAGGCCTTGTTATGGACAATAGCCCTTACGGCTTTTATCATTCCGACTGGATTATCAGATTGGAATATATTTCTTCCCATATCTACACCAGCTGCGCCGTCTTTAATCGCATGATAGGCCATTTCTAAGGCCTTTTTTTCTTCTATTTTCTTTCCACCTGCAATAACAACCGGAACGTTTCCACAGGCCTGCACAACTTTTTTAAAGTTTTCGCAGTAATAGGTTTTTATCATATGTGCACCCAATTCTACGCACATCCTTGATGCTAGACTTAAATAACGCGCATCGCGCGCTATTTCCTTACCGACTGCTGTTACTGCCAGCACGGGAATTCCGTAATTTTCCCCTTCATTTACTATTTTAGATAAATTTCCAATCGTCTGTTTTTCAAATTCCGATCCGATGTAAACAGAGCAAGTAATACTAGATGCATTTATTCTTATGCAATCAGAAATAGAAGTTGTGATTATTTCGTTTGATAATTCTTTTAATATGCTTTGGCCGCCTGAGACCCTTAGAATGATAGGTTTATCCATCTCTGGTGCAATCCAGTTTCTTAATGCGCCCCTGGTTATCATTAATGCATCTGCAAAGTCTAGGAGGGGACTGACGGTTTTAGCTAGGTCTTTTAAGCCAGTAGTGGGACCTTGAAAATAACCATGGTCTACTGCCAGCATGACACAGCGGCCTGTCTTCGGGCTGATTATTCTTGATAATCTATTCTTCATACCCCAATTCATATTACTACCTCCTTAGTTGTGGTCTTACTTGACCTTTCCGTGAATTTAATTATTTGATTCATCATCTCTACTGTTTTAGCAGGATATTTGCCAACAGCTGTCTCTCCTGAAAGCATCAGGAAATCCGAACCATCAAGTATTGCATTAGCCACGTCAGTTACTTCTGCGCGCGTAGGTTTTAGATTTTCAGTCATGCTCTCAAGCATTTGCGTAGCTGTAATTACGAACCGCCTTCTTTTATTACATTTTTTAATTATCATCTTCTGATAAAATGGTATCTGATATATGGGTAAAGATACACCCATATCTCCACGTGCAATCATAATCCCATCAGATACACCTAGAATCTTATCTATATTATTGATTCCTTGACGGTTTTCGATCTTAGCAATAACCTTGGGATTCGCGCCGCCTTTTTTAATAAAGCGTCTAATATTATTAATATCCTTTTTACTTCTTACAAATGACTGGGCGATATAATCTACCTTGTTTCTGATTGCGAATTCAAGATCTATCTTATCCTTTTCTGTTAGGCCTTTGAATTTTAACTTAGCATCTGGGATATTAATGCCTTTATTTTCTTTTAGGGTTCCCGGAATAACTACCTCTGTTTTTATATAATTCTTATATCTGGCCTTTACCTTAAGCGAGATATTTCCATCATCTATATATATATAACTTCCTGCCTCTATGTCGTTTAATGAGCCTTGGTAGTCGAATGCTATAATACTTTTGTTTTTTAATCTTTTCTTATTGCTCAAAAGAACTACTTGTCTTCTTTTTAATTCAATTGCCTTCCTACCTTTTAGCCTGCCAATTCTTATGCGATATCCTTCCAGGTCCTGTAATATCTTGATGTGTCGCCTATACCTTTTATTTAACCCTCTAATTAAATCAATTCGGGATTGATGTTCTCTATGAGTGCCATGCGAAAAATTCAGCCTTATAACATCCATACCTGCTAACACCATATTCCTTAAGACAGTTTCATTAGAGCTGGATGGGCCTATTGTACAGATTATCTTTGTCTTTACCATCTTATTTTCTATAAAAATGGTTCTCTTGCCAACTATTTCTTCTCTGTCGCCAGGCGTCTCTCCAGGTATCTCTTTGTAGCTGATATTCTCCTGTAAAATGATCATGCTGAGGCGCATCTATCAGAAATTCTTCTTTAGATTGAAGTGGCATTTGTAATTTCAGGGCACTTTTTTGGAATTGGATGGTTCTTGTTGTTGTTTTGAAATTAGGCTTTAGGCGATGTTGTAATTTATTCACGTTGGGTTGGTAAGGAATAGGATAGAATTTGTTTCTTTTAATAGAATGCTCATTCTCAACAGTGTAGTCCTCAACTTGACTGTCCTCCGTCTCGCCTTTATCTACCTTTTCTATTTCATCTAAAAAATACATAATATTTACATTAATTCCGATATCTACCTTTATATATTTATCTGTCATCGTAACAATTTTTCCTTCAACAGTTTTTCCTGATTTAAGCTTGATTGTTTCAGCTGATACTGAGGAGTCAATAAGCAATAAAAGAAAAAGCAGGAGACACACCTTCTTTTTATTTTTCATTGTTATTGCAGCTTTTTAATCTCTTCTTTAGTAGTCAGTATTCGTTTGTCTATGTCAGGATGTGAACTGAATATCTCGATGCGTAAAGCGCCTCCATGTTTTAGGGCCTCTTGTTTTAATTTCTCAAAGAAACTAATCATTCCTTGCGGATTATATCCAGCTAAATGTGCGTATTTTACGCCCAATTTATCTGCTAACGTTTCATCACTACGTGAATAACCAAGTCTGCTTAAATTAAATACCATATCAGAGATCTGTCGTGTCCTTATCTGATTTTTATTACCTAAGGCTATTGAAATAAGAAGTTGGTAACCTAAAGAGGCCTGAAGGTTTTTTACGCTGTGGCGCGCAGCAACGTGGACAATTTCATGGGCGATTACACAGGCAAGTTCGTCCTCAGTTGCCCTCTCTGCTAAACCAGTGTTTATGTAGATAAAGCCGCCGGGTACGGCAAAGGCATTAAGTTCTTCATCTTTAACTAGAAAAAAATTATATTCCAAATCCTTGCGATCTGAGTGTTTAGCTAGGCGTTCTCCGATTCTTTGTACTCTTAATTGCTGAAACCCGGTTTTTATTATTTGTTTTTCCCAGGCAATCTGGCGAGCGACTTGTTTTCCAAGGCTTACTTCTGAGCTCGTGCCAATAATGATAAATTCGTTTTTGCCGGTTGCTGGATTATATGTATTAGCGCAACCAGATAAAAAGACGAATAGCAAAACCAATATTAAAAAAGTTTTTAATTTCATTGTGAGGAAATTTGTCTGCTGTATATTGCTCTTAAGTCTTTAAAAACTTCTATATAATCTTTTGTTCTGTAATCCGGATACGTCCACTCAAGCGGGGTAAATGTCTTATTTTTAAACAGTAGCGTAACCTCTGCATAAATCCCTTTGCCCAAGCAGATTCGATGGCTAAAGTCCTTTGTTGAGGCTAGGATCAATCTTGCTAAATCAATGTAGCCGGGGTCAATATTTACTTTTCTCCTGCCTTGATGAGAGAAACGTTCTTCTAACTTATTGGTCAAGATTTTTATCCTGGTTAATTTGGTTGGATCAATTAATTTTTCAAAACCCAAGAAAACGCGTTTAAGGTTATCTCCCATCTCCCGGGTATAGTAATCTGTGTAGTTAAAGGCCATTATACGACTCTCAAAGTCTATTTTTCCGAATTCTTTTGCTAATTCTTTTTTTGCCGATAAAAGAAACGCCTCATCCTTACTGATGAGGCCAACGATTAATTTTACAGATTCAGTAAATCCTGCGACTCTCATTTTTTACTAAAAGGCATAACCAACTGGCATAACCAGTATTGGCTTTAATGGTTTTGGTAATTTTAAGCATTCTGCTAGTCTAAAATCGTCAAACGCCCCTACCTCTACAGTTACTAAGCCTAATTGTGTAGCCATAAGATATAAATTCTGACCAACATGTCCGGCATCGATGTAGACATAGCGCTGGCCTCTTTTCCCGTAGCGACTTGTTGTTTTTTCAAAATTAGCCACAACTATAATAACAATAGGGGCTTGGGCGATAAATCCCTGGTCCCAGCAGGAAGAGATGATTTCCTCATTGTTAATTTTTACAGGCAGAGAATTCAGGCTATGTGTACCAGAAAGATAATGATAAAATCCTGACTTTAAAACATCCACAGTATCACCTTGTACATATAAATATACTTCAACAGGATAGCTTGCTCCTGCTGATGGCACAGTGCGGCTGGCAGAGCTAACAGCATCAACCTTTTCACCTATTGCTGCCCAGAGAAGTGAAGAGATTTGTTCCAATGTTAATTTTTTATTGCTGAATTTTCTAAGGGATTGTCGTTTTTGAAGAAGTCGATTAAGAGGTTTATTCGTGGATATTTTGATGTCTGGGAGCTTGATACTCATAGCTTCCTTGTTTTCTTTAGAAAAAACATTGAGGCTTATTATGGATAGGCAAAGAAGAGCAAGGATTGTAATAACTTTTCTCATTGCCTGGGGTGGGTTGTCACTTTTCTTCCAAATGTCTCTTTACATATTTTTCAATGTAGGACTTGTCTGCTTTTTTTATCTCGCTAAAGAAGATAGCAACATTATAGTAGTCGCCTTCAATAGGATCATTGACCAGCTCGGTTCTTACTATTGTGCCTTCGCATTCGACCTTTTTGCAGCGGTCTTTTCCAGGGGAAGATTCTTTTAATCGCGGTACCAAAAGAATCATAACAACCTTTTCCATTGGTGCGATATATTTATCCAGCCTGCAGTAAATTCCAGAAGAGCTTAGGTTTCTTGTTTCACTGACAGAGTCAAAATTGACCTCTTTTATCTTTATGGGTACATTCTTTTCGACTCGACTTGCTCTTCTTCTTTCTGATCCTTTGTAGTTCATTATTTTTATCCCTGCTTCGGATCTTTCTTAGGTTCTTCTTCTTTTTTAGTCTCTTTGGGAGCTGCCTCTTCTTTCTTAGGGGACTCCTCTGCTTTTTCCTCAACTTGTGACTCTTTATCCTTAGATTCCTCTGTTTGTTTTTTTGCCTCTTCTGTTTGCTTTTCGGCTTCTTGACGTTTTTGCTCTTTCTCCTCTTCTTCCTTTTTCTTTCTCTCTTCCGCCATTTTCTCTTCGGAGGCCTTAAAGCAACCTTTACCACAGAAGAATTTACCATTTCGATAATAACGTGAAATTCTGTATATTGGCTTGTTACAATTTTGACAGTTTTTATTTTGTTCTTCTTTAGCTTTTTTCTCTTTCTTTGGCATTAATTTATCTCCTTATTTTATTAGTAAGCCCAACACCATATTTTAACACATATAATTTTTATGGCAAAAGATTTTTTAAAGGTGGGTTAGAGCTTGCTAAAGCAATCTTCAATAAATTGAGTTATGACTTCTTTGACTTTTGAAGGGATTTCCTTGAATTCTATACCTAACTGATAGCGATCAGAATGGGGCACTTTCTTTGTCCAGACGACTTTTCCGACAGCGGAAATAATCTGAAAGAAATCATTAATGCTAAATTCAAGCATAAAATCAGTTTTGGGGGCTATGAAATTCTGAATCATTACCCTTATGCCGCCTCCGCTAACGTCACAGCTTAAGGTATCGCCGTATTTATTGGTAGTTTTTATGCGGAAATGTACGGGGAAGCGTTTATTGAGTCTTTTATGCTTTCTTCTTTCAATATTTGCCTGTTCCATGCTAGTAAGTCTAGCACAATAAATTAGCGATGTCAAATATTTGCCCTTTACATTGATTTAGAGTCTTGCTATAATTTAAGAAAATATTATGTATGAAAATTTTTATGGTTTTAAAGAAAAGCCGTTCAACGTAACGGCTGATCCTACCTTTTTTTATTTAAGTAGAAGGCATAAAGAGGCTTTCTCTCACCTTGTCTATGGTATCCAAGATAGAAAAGGCATCTTGGAGATTACAGGTGAGATCGGAACAGGCAAGACCACTCTCTGCAGAGCACTTCTTAACCACCTAGACAGGAGTACAAAAACCGCATTTATCTTAAATCCATATTTGTCGCAAGTCCAATTATTGCAGGCAATTATGGCAGACCTTGGTTTGAATTTAAAGTCGCGCACAAAACTTGCCCTTATCAACGCCTTGAATGATTTTCTTCTACGAGAGGCGAATTGTGGTAATAATGTTGTTATTTTAATTGATGAGGCACAAAACTTATCTTCAAAACAATTAGAGCAGATTCGTCTCCTTTCTAATCTAGAGACAGAGAAGCTCAAGCTCTTACAGATCGTTCTTGTTGGTCAACCAGAATTATGCGACAAACTGAAGCAGCCGAGCTTGAGACAGTTGAATCAAAGGATTGCTGTGCGTTACCATATCTTGCCTCTTGAGCGAGATGAATTGGAAGAATATATAAAACATCGCTTGCACATTGCCAGGGCAAAGAGTAAAATTGAATTTAGCCAGGATGCATTGAGTGAAATCTTTAGTTACTCTGGAGGCACGCCTCGTCTAATCAATATTCTCTGTGACCGCGCCTTGCTGGCAGGATTTGTTCTAGAGACAAACACTATATCAAGAGATTTGATAAAAAAATGTATTGAGGAGTTAGGATGAGTATAATATTTGACGCTCTAAAGAAGGCTCAGTCCAGATTTAGTTCTCAGCATGCCAAAGAACCTGAATCAAAAGAGTCGCAAAAACCACAAGAAGCACCTAAGGATAAAACTCCTACTCGTGGGATTACTTCTTCTGGTTTTGCTGCTGGCGAAGACTTAACGCAACCTATTAAGCCTATAGCAGGCACACGGCCGATAGCTGAACAGGAAAAAGATGTTGCTAAGGAAAAGGCAACAAAGCGCCCGCGTCTGCACATGTGGACTATACATGATATTAGACATATGAACCCTTTTGCTTTTATTGCCATGATTGTATTTGGACTATTGGGTAGCCTTTTAGTCTTTTATCTTTTTGCTTTCAAGTTCCAGGATAAATATTTAGTGCAGGTTACTGAGGAAGGGCCTGTGACTACGCCTGAAGCCTCTGGCGCCCAACCAGTTCAAAAGAAGTCAAAGAAGAACTTATTTCATTTAAGTCCTGAGATCTCCCTTTCGCTTGATGGGATAGTTTCTTCTGAGGGACGCAATCTAGCCCTGATTGATGATCAGATTGTTGAGGTTGGCGATACGATAAAAGGCGCTAAGGTAATTTCGGTAGGTTCCAGAGAGGTAGTGCTTTCATTTGGCGGTAAGGAATTTGTTTTGACTATCGAGTAACAAAATTAAGAATCTTTAACTCAGGTCCTTTATGGCCTCTCTTATAACTGCCTGCTTAATATTCTCTTTAATTATCACCTTACCAATTTTAGTTGGCAGGACAAAACGACTAAGCTTACCAACGAATTTCTTATCAAAATAAATAACCTGCATTATTTTTTCGCACTTTATCTTTCTTATTTTAGTAGGTAGGCGGCAATTCCTTATCAACTTTAAGATCCTGTCATAAATATCATTATTTATCAGTTTCAGAGAGAGCGCAATCCTTGCCTCAGCCAGCATTCCTAAGGCTACTGATTCACCGTGATTGTATCTGTAATTACTGGCACTTTCTATGGCATGCCCTACAGTATGACCAAAATTAAGAATAGTGCGCAGTCCTCTTTTTTCCCTTTCATCTTTTGATACAACTTGGGCCTTAATTTTAACGCAACAAGAAACAGCCGGTAGTAAATTTGCGGGCTTTAACTTTAGTAAATTTTTATAGTTTTTTTCAAGATAATTAAAAAGTCCAACATCCTTTATCAAGGCATATTTGATTAGTTCTGCCAGACCTGAGCTAATTTCCCGCTGCGGCAGACTCTTTAGGAGACCAATGTCGCATAATACCAATTTTGGCTGATAGAATGAACCAACGAGATTCTTACCACTGGTTAAATCTAGGGCAGTCTTCCCGCCAATACTAGAATCAATTTGCGCAAGCAGGGTTGTAGGAATTTGTATATAGGGGATGCCTCTTTTATAAATTGATGCCAGGAATCCCGCAACATCACCTACCACTCCTCCCCCTAGAGCGATGATAAAAGGCAGTTTGTCCTTTGCGTATCTTGCAATTTTATTTAAAAGTTTATTCAGGTAGAATATGGATTTTGCCTTTTCGCTGTCAGGTACAGTAAGAAGTATATGAGAAAATCCACTGCCTTTTAATGCTTTTTTTAGCGCACCTGCGTAACGCTTGGCAATAGTTGAATTTGTGATTATGATTGCATCAGTCTGCTTGATAATCCTCCTAATACAGGCAGGCAATCCAGGAATAATCTTATTTCCAACGAGGATATCGTAGCTTCTGTCCTTGAGATTAACCTTAATCTTTTTCATCTATATCAAACCTATGATAACTGCTAGAAGTGAAATTATCGGCCAGATGATTACACGCAGCAGGCCAAATGCAAGCAGGCCAATAAGTATGAACATACCAAATGGTTCGATTCGCGCATAGGAACGGGCTAAATTGTTCGGTAACAATCCTAGTAATACGCGTGAGCCATCTAAAGGCGGAATAGGGATGAGATTGAAAACAGCAAGGACCAGATTTAATATTCCTAGAGTCCGCAGCATGACAAACAGGTTAATGTCTATTGCAATATTCATACGAAATATAGTGCCGATAATAATTGCCAGGATAATATTTGCCATTGGACCGGCCAGACCTACCCAGATAATATCCTTTTTGGGATTTCCTAATCTCAAAAAATTTATGGGAACCGGCTTTGCCCAGCCAAAAATAAAGGGTGAATGAGTAATGTAGAGTAAAACAGGAATAAGGACAGTACCTATAGGATCGATGTGTTTTAGCGGATTGAGGGTTAGTCTTCCGGAATATTTTGCAGTAGGATCACCCAGTTTTAATGCTACCCAACCATGGGCGAATTCGTGAATGGTGAATGCAAAGAAAAATAGGCTTATAGAAATCAAAAAAGACATTCTACTCTAACAAGATTATTTTTTCTACCTTTATTATCGGGGCAGGGTAATCCTTATCTTTTATTACTTCTCCCCACACAGCTACTCTGGAATTGCCATAGGTGTCTAGTAATTTCTTATCAGCATCTAGGAAGTATTCAATTTCATTATTCTTATCAATGAGTTTGGCCAAGGAGCGCTTGTTTAATAGTCTTCCGGAATCTTCAACTATGCCTTTTGCCGTAGGAGTTTCTTTTCTTTTCTGGCCGCACTTTTTACAACCAGAGGATGCCTTCTCTACCTTAGGCTCAGGTTTTTTAACAAGCTCTATTTCGTCTGCTGGTTCTTTGGCGAGTCCGGCTCGAATGTAATTGACGAATTCTGCCTTTATCCAGGCAAAACAGTTTGGTGTGGGTGCAATCTTTAGCCATTCATTATTTTGGCCTCTAATTGTAACTATCTCTCCTTTGTTAAGTTGTCCTAGGAGCGTAGCCTTTAAGTTTGGCTTTGCCCTGACATTTACTCTTTTACCCTTAACAACCCCAACAGGCTCAGTGCGTTTTTGGACAAATTTATAGTCAACAAACACTGAAAAATTGCTTGGTACTCTAACCTTATACCAATCCTGTTTTTCTCCTACCACGGTAATATCTTGTCCTTTTTTTACCTTACCCAGGGTTTCAAAGTTTAGATGCGGACCAGAGCGAACATTAACCCTTTCTGCTTTTATCCTGCCAATAAAAGGAAAATGCGTATCTTCTTGATTGGATTGAGCATAGACAGCTGATAAGCTAAAAAGAATGATAAAACTAAATATAAATAATATTATTCTTTTCATTTTTGCTTTTTAGCGTCCTTTTTGGACTCTTTTTTCTCATCTGGCTTTTCTTTGGCTTGTGTTGGTTTTCCTTCTTGGGCGCCTCCAGCTGCAGCCCCAGCCCCTGCCTCAGTAGCCTCGGTAGCCTCTTCCTTAAGTTTTTCTTTCTTGACCTTCAGTCTTATCATTTTTATTTTAGGAAGCTTAAACACCTTATCCTCTTCCCAGGCTTCTTCTTCGACAAGTTTCTTAACCCGCTCGATACGTTTAAGTATAGAACGTTGTTGCTTGCCTTTTGATGCCTTTCGTAGAGATGGATGAATAGACATGTTAAATCTCCTCCTTCAGTATCCTCATTTGATTTTCTTTATAAAAGAATCTTTGTATTTCTTTGGATATTTTTCTTTAAGAGCCCTTAGATTTTTATCAGCTTCTTTTTCGGTTTTAAATGGGCCGATACAAACCTTTATATATTCTCCGGACTCAGAAATATAGGCCTTAAATCCAGCCTTTGTTAGTGTCTCTTTTTCTGTTTTTGCAGACGATTGCTTTTTAAGCGAAGCTACCTGAATCTCATAGGCGTCTTTAACCTTGATGTCTTTGTCAGTAGCCACAGTTTCTATTCTTACAGGTTCTTCTTTAACTGTCTTCTCTAAAGTTGCTTCTGGAGCTTTGCTTGGACTGGGCCTTTTTACTTTTGCCCGATCATAGCCTAGGACAAAGCCGAGTATTAGGACAACAATTGTATAGATTATGAGAAATAGCCCATATCTTAATATCCGCAGGTTGTTAGTATGCTGGGTCTTTTTTTTAAAAGATTTCTCTCCTCCAGATTTATGAAAACCATCGAATAGCTCAAGCTGTTTCATTTGCTAAAGTTTATCCGGATTATGATTACGGGGACGGCCTGATAAATATTTTTTTAATTTTTTTGCCTTCAGGCTTTTAATCAAGGCATCAATTACTTTAGGATCGAATTGCGTGCCGGAAAATTTCTTCATTTCGCCTACTGCAGCTGATAGGGTCATTTTATGACGACGATAAGGTCTTTCCACTAGCATTGCCTCAAAGGCATCAGCAACTGCCATAATTCTTGCACCTAAGGGGATCTGGTTTTTCTTTAGTCCCGCAGGATATCCTGTGCCATCATATTTTTCATGATGATGCTGGATTATTGGTATTGCGGGCTTAAGAAGCTGGAGTGGCTTGATAATTTTAACGCCCTTTAAGGGATGCTCCTTTATTATGCGAAATTCCCTACCCGTTAGTTTAGTTGATTTAGTTAAGATATTTGTCGGTATATCGATTTTTCCGGCATCATGAAGAAGTCCGGCGTAAAGTAAGGCATGAATTTCTTGCTCAGACAAATGCATCTGTTCTGCAATTGCCAATAATATATGATTAAAATTCTTAGAGTGCGTATAGGCCTGGGGGCTTGTAGAGTTTAAGACCGAGACTAATGTTTTGACGCTTCCTAAAAGGAGCTTTTCTTGTTCATCGTAAAGGCGTAAATTCTTAATTGCCATTACAAGTTGTTCGCCAAGGTTCATTAAGATTTCTTGGTCAACCACATCGAATTTTTTAGGTTCGGTTTTACCCTTAACGATAATTGCTCCCATCAGATCATCACCGATAAGAGGGATTCCAAGAAAGGCTGGCTCAAGGATCAAGGAACCAGAAAGAACAATCTTTTTTTCGATAGGCACTGAAATCTTTTTCCTTCTTCGATATAATCCTTTTTTTGTGGTTTCAGCGTTGATCCTGGCAGAGATAAATTGATTATTATCAGAAATGATGATTTGGCAGTTCTTGCCCTTTACAACTTGGCAGGCGAGTCTAGCCACGCGCAAAAGCAGCTCCTTAATATTCGTTGTTGAATTTATAAGACGGGCTATTATATGAATAGCCGAAAGGGCCGTTTTATACTTTTTCGTAAGGGTCAAATAATTTTTTGTATTCATTTAGCGCGAACCTGTCAGTCATTCCTGCGATATAATCACAGACAACTCTTTTAATAGATTCATTCTTAAAATGTTCCTGAGTCCTGATTGGTAATTGTTGAGGTTTCTCTAGGTAGACGTTAAATAAGTCCTTTATAAAACGTTTTGCTTTATCTGACATGCGTATAACCCGATAATGATTATATAAATTCTTAAACAGGAATTCTCTCAATGGTCCTCTCTTCTTTTGAACTTCGTTACTAAAGGTAATAATTTTTTCCTTGATTTCTTTTGCGTCATTAACATTTTTTATATTGAATTTTTTAAGCCTCTTTTTTGATTCGTTTATTATATCAGTAACAAGGAAATTTATCAAAGAATTAATTATCTGGTATTTTTGTAATTCTTTTCCGATTTCAGGATAGCGCTTATTGATTCCGTCTTCAATCTCCCGCCAGAAATCAATCTTCCTTAATGAGTCTGCCTTTAATAGTCCTGAGGTCAGGCCATCATCTAAATCATGATTATCATAGGCAATTTCATCAGCCGCATCAACAACCTGAGTTTCTAGACTAGGACCCTTGCCTGGCTCAAACTCTGATAGGGTCTTAGGAAAGTCATAGATGGTTGAATGCTTGGCAATACCTTCTCTGACTTCCCAACTCAAATTCAGGCCGGGAAAATCAGGATATCTTTCTTCTAGCTGATCTACGACGCGCAATCCTTGCAGATTATGGTTAAAACCACCTTCTTCCTTCATTAAATCATCTAAGGTATCTTCGCCAGCATGACCAAAAGGGGTGTGTCCAAGGTCATGGGCTAAGGCTATGGCCTCAACCAGCTCTTCATTAAGATTAAGCGCCTTTGCGATAGTGCGACCTATTTGAGCAACCTCTAAGGTATGCGTAAGCCTTGTGCGATAGTAATCACCTTCGTGATTTACAAAAACCTGCGTTTTATATTCTAGTCTTCTAAACGAGGCAGAGTGGATAATCCTGTCTCTATCACGCTGATATATTGTTCTATATGCATGTTCTGGCTCTTTATAGATTCTGCCACGACTTGCTTGGTTTTTAGACGCATATGCTGCTAATGTGGAGTCAGAACTGGCTATCAATGTTTCATTAGATAGTTTACTCATCTTTTTTTAAGTTTCTTAAAAAGGCTATCTAGAGATTGAGGGATAACCTTGGTCTTTGAAATAACAGGCATAAAGTTCGTATCCCCTCTCCAGCGCGGAACAAGATGAATGTGTAAATGTTTATCAATACCTGCACCTGCGTGGCTACCAAGATTAATTCCGATATTATAGCCTGCAGGCCTTAATACCTTATGTAACAAGTCTTGAGTTTGAATTACTAAGCTGCTTAGCTGTAGGATTTCTTCTTTGTTTAACTGTCTTAGGTGTCTTTTATGGGCATTAGGACATATCATTATATGGCCATTGCTGTAGGGAAATTTATTAAGCACGCAAAAAGCTGCCTTTGTACGTAAGAATACCAAATTTTTCCTATCGTGCGATTTATCCCTTGCGATTCTACAAAGTAGACAGCCGCTTTGTTTTCTTTTTGGCTTAATGTAGTCCATGCGCCAGGGCGCCCATAAATTTTCCATCTTCTTATAATTTTTCGATTTTAGCTTTATATTTACCTGTTTTTATCTCAATAACACCAAAAGAGGCATAGTCTGAGAAGAAATCATCTGTTAAACTTCCCGGGTTGAAGAATAGAATATCATCAATCTCTTTATTCATTGGTTTATGAGAATGGCCGAAGATAATGATATCTACGGCGTCACTCCTAAATTGTTCTGTTAAAAATTTTATTAGATAGTTTGGATGTCCCCTGCCATGCATTAATCCTATTGAGATGTCTTCGATTTTAATTATTTCCTTTTCCTTTAATGTTTTTTTGACCTCAGGCGAGTCCATGTTGCCCCAGACAGCCACGACCTTAGAGATCTTTTTAAGTTCACTTAAGACTGAAATGTCGGCTAGGTCGCCGGCATGCAATATTAAATCAGCGTCTTTTGCCTTTTCTAGGAAGCTAGTCGGAAGTTGCTCTGCCCTTTCTGGTATATGTGTATCGGAAATTACAACTACTTTCATTTAATAATGAATAATCTTTGGCTTCCCAAACAATCTCAGCAATAGATTGAGATGGTTCAAGTTCCAGGTTTGAATCTTCTCTTCTTTGGCCAAGAGCGCTGCATTTAAATCAATTTCGCCAAGGGCAATCAGGACTTTTTTTAAGCGCTTGTTTTTAAATTTTTTACATTCTACAATAAATTCAGATATATCACTTTCGCAGACATGTCCTTGTTTTAAGGCAGCAATCCAGAGATCTCCAGCGCCGCGACCATAGATACCACTTCTAATTCCACTACCAGCAAAGCTTAAAGGCCTTATCTCATTAAATTTTGTCAGTTTCCACCTGCGGCGTTCAAATACGATGGATTCATCCTTAAATTGTTCGAAGACTTCAGAGATCCTGTCTATGAAATTACGCTTTGATTCTACTGTAAAATTCTCAATCAATGTTTTGATTTCAGAGATAAATTGATTTTTGAAATCCAATTCATCCTCATTGAAATTATACTGTTTTTTTGAAAAAACATATTTTAACCACAATTCGAACACAGGATCATTTATCTTAAAGAATGACGAGTTCTTGCTGATGATATTTTGATCAATAAGTTTTGTAAGCTTAGCCTGTATCTGCGGTTTGCCCTTTCGCAGGTTCTTAACCAAGCTGCTAGATTTATTAAAACCATTGGCAATTGAAATTAAAATCTTCCAGGAATGAACTGAAGAGGTCCTCTTATGCTCACTTTTTAGTTCTGATATCTTCATTACTGTATTGTTGAATTTCTCATTAAGTAGTCCTGTCTCTTTTGATAAGAGATTATACAGCGCCGTAGCAATAATATGCTCATCTATTTGCTTGAACACATTTTTCTCTGCCAGACGAGAAAGTTCATTGGCGATTAGCTTTAGATAAAGAGGAAACCCGCCCGTTAGATTAATAAGAAAATCATTGCCTACGTCTGCGATTCCGAAAGGATAAATGATGCTTGAGATAAATTCTTTGCTTGTTGTGTGATCCAGGGGATGTATATTCATGACTTCAAAATTACCGAATAAAAGTGATAATTTTTCAGAGAGGATTTTTCTTGCCTTTCCTACATGTGAACTGGCTACTATAAAGGCCACGGATTGCTGTAGCATAATCCGTTTACTGAAAAGGGCAAATACATTTTTTATGTCCATTTCCTCTAAGAGATGGAATTCATCGATTATGAACACCAGCCTATGGCCGGTCTCCTTTGTAAAGATATCAGTGCAATCAAATGTCTTGGCAAAGGCCTCATTGTATTTATGTCTTTCTATTAATTGCTTGATCTCTTCTATCTGGCTGGAGGTATTTGGTAAAATCTTTTCACTTGCCTTGCTTAAGTAATCGAAATCATCTTTGATAATCAGTCCTTTCTCCTGCAGATAGTTGTATAGCATACTACCCAATAACTTATAGCTGAACTGCTCAAAATCAGAGCAGTTTAGATTAACGTAGGCAAACGTAAGCTGGGGCCGCATAAACGAAGTGAGAAGATATTTTAAAATTGTGCTCTTACCGACACCGGTTTCGCCAATCAAGGCAATATTTTGACGATAACCATCTACAAGGCTGTTGAGGCGTTTGTAGATAGGCTCTAGGATATTAATGCGTTTTAGTATTATTTCTTTATCAACCATGCTTTTTTAATTCTAATCCAAGCGGGCGAAGGGAATCGAACCCTCATTTTTAGCTTGGGAAGCTAATGTTCTACCACTGAACTACGCCCGCAAAAATACTGACTTAACTAGGTAATGAAGCCTCGGTCAGTTTCATAGAGCAATAATCACCGCACATAGAACAGGTTTTTAATTCCCTTGCTTTAATAGAGTGTCTAAATTCGCTTGCTCGTTGCGGATCAATAGAAAGAGAGATTAGCTTTTTCCAATCTCTTTTATTTCTTGCAGAAGATACCTGCCTGTCCCATTTATCCGCTTGTTTAATTCCCTTGGCAATATCTGCGCTGTGCGCCGCAATGCGCGAGGCAATCAGACCTTCTCTCATGTCGCTGATCGTAGGTAGCCGTAAATGCTCTGCAGGTGTGACATAGCAAAGAAAATCAGCACCATACATAGCAGCCAAAGCGCCTCCGATTGCCGCAGTTATGTGGTCATATCCTGCTGCCACATCACAAACAAGCGGCCCCAGGACATAAAATGGCGCGTTTTTACATAACTTTTTTTGCAGGACAATATTAGATTCGATTTGATGTAGCGGCACATGCCCGGGTCCTTCTACAATAACCTGCACATTTTTTCTTCTTGCCTTTTTCACAAGATCAGCCAGGTGTCTTAATTCGTTTATTTGTGCAGCATCAGTGGCATCAGATATTGCGCCAGGCCTTAAGGCGTCACCCAGACTCAAGACAATATCGTATTTATATGCAATCTTTAAAATTTCATCAAAATGTTCATAGAGAGGATTTTCTTTTTTATTTGCATCCATCCAAGCGCTTAAAATTGCTCCTCCCCTGCTTGCAATTTTAATCTGACGTTTGGATTTTTTTAAGATCTTTAATCCTTCTCTTGTTATGCCAGAATGAATTGTAAAGAAGTCAACACCCTCTTTTGCCTGATTTTCAATGCATTTAAGCATTGTCTCTAAATCCATCTTGAGAAAGCTGCCTCTCTTTTTCCTTGCCAGTAATGCCGCTTCATAAATCGGCACTGTTCCTACAGGAATAGGAGAATTCTTTAAGATTAGATTGCGTACTCTTTGCGCATCCGGACCAACACTTAAATCCATTATAGTATCAGCTCCTAAATTTACAGCCTCTCTAAGTTTCTTTAATTCCAGTTTAACATTGGCTTTATCGGTCGAGCTTCCGATGTTAACATTAACCTTTGTTTTTAAACCCTTGCCCACTGCCGTTGTCTTTTTAGGGCGTCTTATATTATTTGAAAAAATCACTGCCTCATTAGAAGCTATTCTTTTTGACAGGAGCTTAGAGGGGATTTTTTCTAGCTTAGCTATATAGCGTACTTCTTGAGTGATTCGATTTGTCTTTGCTTGATCTATTTGAGTCATATCAATTGCATCTTAGGAGCTGTTTTAAGCGCGTTGCCTCACCAGCGGGATTCTTGGCTCTTGTTATAGCGCGATGCACAGCGATTCTTTTTATACCTTTTCTTTTTATCTTGTCTAGATTTTTTCGATTTATTCCCCCAATTGCAAAAACTGGTATATTGATTTTATTGGATACTTCTGACAGCAATCGTTCGCCTATTGCAGGCACTCCTTTTTTCGTAGGCGTTTTATAGATTGGTCCTATTGAGATGTAGTCTGCGCCGCTAGCCTGCGCTCTCTTGGCTTGAGCAAGGCTATGGCAGGAAATACCAACTATTTTTCCCGGCCCTAAAATCTTTCTGGCATCCTTTATTGTTATGTCGCTCTGGCCTAAATGAACGCCGTCGGCAGAAGAAAGCCTTGCGATATCGACTCGATCATTGATGATAAGAATAGGCTTGGTCTTACTGGAATTGGCTTTTATTAATTTTGCTGCCGTAAGAAGCCTCTGGAATTGTTCGGTTTTCTCCCTTAATTGCACTATGTCTACTCCGGCAGAGGTAATCTTTTTCAAGAGTCGCTTTATCTCTAGGGGCCTTTTTTTTACATCAACAATACAATAAAGTCTAGAATTTGAAAGCTGCTTCTTTTTCGAGTGCATAAATCTTATATCTGATTTTTTTAATCTTTTGAGTCTGGCTATTTCCTAACAACTTAGAAAACTCCTCCAGAACCCTTAAAGACTCTTTAGTCCTTTGGATATTTGCAAAAAAGATTTGCTGATAATTATCCCTTCTTGACTCACTCTTTATACTTTTTTTCCCTACGTCTCTAACGATATCTCTATGTTCTATCAGCTTATGCCTTGCGGTAATTTTTTTTACTATAGCAGAGATTTCGTGCCTTACTTTTTTGAATTTAATCCAGATACTATAGTCATTAATCAGAAAGCGTATAATATCCTCACAGACTCTGATTCCTTCCGTAAGACGGTTGATGTTAGCGTCGATTACCCTGTAGATCTTAGTTTCTCTTGGCAATTTTTCTTATTAATTTTGATGTAGAGTAGCCTTTTGAATAGGGGATTTGACGCACGCTTCCTCCGTAACCCTTTACAAAATCACCACCAACTATATCCTCAAGCTTCCAGTCCGCGCCCTTTACGATTATATCCGGATTGAGGAGTTTGATTAATTTAAGCGGGGTTCTATCGTTAAACAGCGTCACCTGATCTACCATTTCTAGGCTGGAGATAATTTGAAGCCTGTCTTTTTCTGATGTTAAAGGCCTACCTTTTCCTTTTATTTTCCTGACCGAGTTATCGCTATTGAGCGCTACGATTAAAAACCCTCCTAATTTCTTAGCATCGTTGAGGTATTTGATATGACCAAAGTGAAGCAGGTCAAAGCACCCATTTGTAAATATAATCTTCTTACCTTTCCTTTTCTGAAGCTCAAGAATCTTCTTTAATTTTTTTTGATTTAATATAATTTTATTTTTCATTCAGGAGAGCTTTTTCCACTAAACCACAAATAATATGGCCGATTTTTATATGCATCTCTTGTATGCGGCATGTGCGCAGGGAATTAACGCTTAAGGTTAGATCAGAAACCTTAAATATTGCCTTTGAGGCCTTACCGCAAAAACCTACAGTAGCAAGCCCTAGCTGTCTTGCTTTTTTTAGTGCTTCTAGGACATTTTTTGAGCTGCCGCTGGTAGAAATACCTATGGCAACATCTCCAGCTTGGCCTAGTCCTTCAATCTGCTTTGAGAAGACATGACTATATCCAAAATCGTTTGCAATAGCGCTTATTATAGAGGTATTTGTGGTTAGGCTTATTGCTGCAAGGGCCTTGCGATTTTTTTCAAATCTTCCTATTAATTCAGCAGCGATATGTTGGGCATCAGCTGCAGAGCCGCCATTACCGAAAAGTATAACCTTATTTCCTCTTTCCAAACAGTCAATAATAACTTCAGCTATCCCTTCAATCGTTTTAATTTGATTCTTAATAGCGTAATTAGTTATCGAAATGCTTTCTTGTAGGTCTTTTTTTATAATTCTATTCATGAAAGATTTTATTCTTTATTAAAAGAAGATTTTAGCAATAGAGTAGAGTTCCATATCTACTGTCTTTAGTTCTTTAACAGCATCTTTTAATGATACAGTAACTATTTTATTGCCTGAGAGAGCAACCATTTTTCCGAATTGCTTATCTTTGATTAACTCGACTGCCTTAATACCAAAGCGCGTTCCGAGAATTCTGTCAAATGCAGTTGGCGAACCACCACGCTGGATATGCCCTAAAACTGAAATACGTGTTTCATAACCAGTTTTTTCTTCTATTAGTTTTCCTAATTTTTCTCCAATGCCGCCTAAGCGCACATGGCCAAATGCGTCTTTTTTCTCCTCTTGTAATACCTCAGTGTCTTTTTTGAGCTTTGCCCCTTCTGCAACTACGACAATACTGAATTTTTTACCTCTCTCGTGTCGTTTCTTTAGAAGATTACAGACCTCGTCCGTATCGATAGGTATTTCAGGAATGAGAATAATATCTGCACCTCCGGCAATGCCTGCATAGGTCGCAATCCAGCCTGCATGTCTACCCATTACTTCCACGACAATAATTCTATGGTGGCTTTCTGCGGTTGTATGGAGCCTGTCAATGCATTCTGTTGCAATGTTAATTGCTGTATCAAATCCAAATGTATAATCTGTACAAGAAAGGTCATTATCAATAGTCTTTGGCACGCCAACGATAGGTAGTTTCTCTTGAGTATAAAGCTTATTTGCCACACCCAGCGTGTCTTCGCCGCCAATAGCTATAAGTGCATCAAGAGCCAGGTCTTTGAAATTTGTCTTTATTTTGCCTACATCACCTTCCTGCTTATAGGGATTGGTCCTGCTTGTTCCCAAAATAGTTCCGCCCTTAGGCAATATTCCTGAAACAGACTTTAGATCAAGCGGCATCGTCTCTTTATTAATAAGTCCTTTCCAACCGTTGAGTAAACCGATAATTTCAAAATCTAACTCAAGACCCTTTCGAGTCACAGCTCTAATTACCGGATTCAAACCCGCGCAATCCCCGCCTCCGGTTAAAATTGCTATTCTTTTTTTTGCCATTTCTTGTTAGCCTCCACTGATTGTTATCTTTTGTAACCCCTAAACGGGACTGATGTATCTTCTTCTGCTTCTTTTTTATTTCGCGGTCTGTCTTTGGCCAGTATCTTAGTGACAAATATCTTAACGGTGATTGCCTCATCAATTCCGAGGATTTCCTGAATCCTCTCCTTTATCAACTCCTGAACCTTTCCTGTAAATTCAGGGATGTGCACGTCGGCATTCAAGGCTAGCCTTAAATTAATCTCTATGCCCTTTTTGGAGGCTATGACGTTTGGCCTTGCTTCTTTTATTCCTTCGATATCGCCGGTTAATTTTCTGATTAGGTCTTCTACTGCATTTAAGGCCACAAGGACCTCGCCGCTAGCTGTTTGAAAGGCTATTGTTTTTTCACGCTTAATCCTTGAAAACATTATTTGAGAGAAAACAAAACCAATTAGAATAATCAATAGGCCTGTTAGACCTGTAGCCAATCTGGCATTAACGGTGTCAAGGCTTTTCAAGAGAACAGTTAAGTCATAGGCATCGATTTTTCCAAGAGCAAAGCTTATCAATAATGCGCCAATCGTGAATAAGACGATCGTATAACAATAGATAACAAATTTAGTTATAATCTTCACTTTTTCGCCTCCTTTTCTACTGCCTGGATATTTACGTCAATCTGTTTAATATTTAGTTCTGTGCTTTTTTCTATCATCTTGCGTACATTTTCCTGTACCTTGGCTGCAACCTCTGGAAGGTTATAGCCGTAGGAAACTATAATTGGAACAGATATAGTAACCTCGTTATTATTGTCAATGTTAACGTCTATTATTCCGCCAAGATTGAGCCCAAACAGCTTAGATACAAAGCTTTTTAGCGAATAACCCAAGTCAGCAACGCCATCTACTTCTTTGGCAGCATTCGTAGTAATGGAGCTAATAACCTTTTTGTGTATGCGGATGGTTCCCAACTCACTTTTTACATTTTGATCCATAATACTCACTCCTTCTTTTCGGATAATAGGTCTTCGATAAAATGCGTAGTAATTTCTCCCCTTAAGAAATTACGGTTTTCCAATAGTTCTCTGTGAAAAGGAATGGTTGTCTTTATCGGTTCGATTATAAATTCATCAAGGGCGCGGCGCATTGTCTGCAGCGCCTCATTGCGATTGTTGCCTTTAGTGATTAATTTTGCAATTAAAGAGTCATAATAG
This sequence comes from Candidatus Omnitrophota bacterium, assembly GCA_018830005.1. Taxonomy (NCBI): domain Bacteria; kingdom Pseudomonadati; phylum Candidatus Omnitrophota; species Candidatus Omnitrophota bacterium. Next base: position 34,358 of record JAHJTE010000002.1, on the reverse strand, counting down.
GGTGGGATTTTATATCCGGAGTAGACATGAGTGTCAATTCTTATATTAGGTCCGCCTGGCAAGATTAAATTCTTTATCAGGCCTGGGGAGGGCAGGAAACCATTGTCAGGATCTTCTGCATTGATTCTACATTCTATTGAGTGGCCCGATGATTTTATCTTATCCTGTTTCAATTTCAGCTTTTCACCTGCTGCTAAAAGAATTTGTAGTTTTACAAGATCTATGCCTGTGAGCGTCTCTGTAACCGGATGTTCAACCTGTATACGAGTATTCATCTCTAAAAAGTAAAAATCTCCGTTTTCATCTAGGAGGAATTCAACTGTACCTACGCCTTGATAGCCCACGGCCTTGGCAGCCTTTATAGCAACCTCGCCCATTTTTCTTCTTAGTTTGTCATCCAGGGCCATAGAAGGAGATTCTTCTAGAAGCTTTTGATGTCTTCTTTGGATGCTGCAATCGCGCTCGCCTAAATGGACTGTGTGACCTTTGCGATCAGCTACAATTTGGAATTCAATATGACGGGAATTGGATATATATTTTTCAAAATAGACATCAGGATTTCCAAAGCTTGATTCAGCTTCATTCTGGGCTGTAATTAAAGCGCTGATCAGTCGCACGTCATTATGACAGATGCGCATTCCTTTTCCGCCACCACCCGCGGTAGCCTTTATCATTATTGGATATTTTATTTTTTTTGCTATCTTTATTGCATCTTCTTTTTCTTTAATGGCGGTTAGCGTACCGGGGATTATGGGAATCTTAGCCTTTTTCATTGTCTCACGCGCTGCCATCTTGTCTCCCATGAGTCGCATATTGTAAGGAGAAGGTCCGATAAATTCTATCTGGCAGGATTGACAGATTTCGGCAAAATGGGCATTTTCCGCAAGGAAACCATACCCAGGATGGATTGCCTCTACGTCAGTAATCTCTGCAGCGCTAATGATGGCAGGAATGTTTAAATAACTATTTGCGCTGTTTGCAGGACCAATGCAGACAACTTCGTCTGCAAAGCGCACATGCAGACTGTCTACATCAGCTTCAGAATATACCCCAACAGTTTTAATTCCGAGTTCTTTACAGGCGTGGATAATTCTTAATGCTATTTCACCACGATTAGCAATTAAAATTTTTGAAAACATATTATCGCAAATTGCAGGCTAGGAAGATGGTTCCAGGCGCATAATCACCTGTCCATATTCTACAGGCTCAGCATTATTTACTAAGATTTCAACGATCTTACCTTTGTGTTCAGATTTGATCTCATTCATTAATTTCATAGCTTCGACAATACAGATTATTTGGCCTTTACTAATAACCTGTCCGACTTCTATGTATGGAGGCGTCTCCGGACTAGGTGCGCGATAAAAAGTACCCACCATGGGCACCTTTATTTCAATAAGTCCTTTTACTTCTTTTGAGGCTTCACTTGAAGATTTTGCCTGTTGTTTCTGGGCGTCCAGGATTTCCTTGGTTTGCTCGCCGTCAGGCTGTGTGGTTGATACTTCATATTGCGAGCCAGTTCCTTTCTTAAGGCGAATGCGCATGCCATCCTTTTCAAACTCAAATTCTGCAAGATTGTTCTCGTTCATCAGGGATAACATTTCTTTAATTTCTCGGATGTTCATAGCTTCCCTCCATTATGTCTAAGAAGCGCGTTCAAGATATTTACCAGTTCGGGTATCGATTTTAACAATGTCTCCTTGCTTAATGAAAAGTGGCACCTGAATAGTATGTTTTGTTTCAATTGTTGCCGATTTTGTGCCTGCCTTTACAGTATCGCCTTTAATTGCAGCTTCAGTGTGTAATATTTTAAAATTGACAAATGCAGGAAGGCTGATTGTAAGCAGTTCTCCATCATAAAAAGAAGCGGATAATTCTAGATTATCTTTCAGAAAATGCAATTGGTCCTTAAGTCGGTTTTTGCTAATGGCGATTTCTTCGTAATTTTCAAGGTCCATAAAATGATACACATCGTGTGTATTATATAGATATTGTATCTTTTTTTGTTCCACAAATGCCTCTTCAATTCTTTCCTCGCAACGGAATTTCTTTTCAGAGACTGTATCTGTCTTTAGATTCCTTAGTTTCGTCCTGCTGAATGCAGAGCCCTTGCCCGGCTTTACATGTTGAGTGCTTACTACTGTATATACTTGTCCGTCAATAAGGACAGTCAAGCCACTCTTAAGCTGATTTATTGAGAGCGCCACTTAGAACCTCAACTCCATTTTTCTTGACCAAAACCATATCTTCGATTCTAACCCCAAACCTTCCCGGTATATATATTCCCGGCTCTACTGTGAAGACCATACCCGGGATGAGAGGTTTCTTATTTTTCTTTGATATAAAAGGTGCCTCGTGTACTTCCAGACCAATACCATGGCCAGTAGCATGCTGAAAAAAACGCCCAAATCCTTTTCGGGCTATAAAATTTCTCGCTTCCGCATCGATTTGGGCCGCAGAAATGCCTGGTTCTATTTTAGAAATCGCTCTAGCTTGTGCCTCAAGAACAACGTCGTAAATTTTCCTTAAATCTGCAGGTATTCTACCCAAAAAAAATACCCTTGTCAAGTCGGATTTATAGCCCTTATAATCGACTCCAAAATCCAATGTTAGAACGCTGTTTTTACCAATTTTTTTATCTGTACTTCTTGCATGCGGATAGGATGAATGCCTACCGCTGGCGGCGATCGGCTCAAAAGAAGTTCCTTGTGCGCCTTTATCTTTTATAAAACTTTCGATTCGCGAGATAAGGTCATTTTCACTCATATTGGCGCGAATGATTCTTTTTACGAATCTATAGGCACCTATAGAGATATTAACAGCCTTTCTTATTAACCGGATTTCGCTTTCTGTCTTTATCTGTCGTGAGTCTTCAATCAAATCAAATGTAGGAATTAACTTGCAGTTCTTTTTTAGGTCTTTTTTTAATTTCGCATAGGATGCGTAATCCAATGATTTTGCCTCAAAACCCAATCTCCTCGCCTTTATTTTTTTAATAAGCTCAGGTACTGTCTTAAACACAGAATCTTTAATACAAACAGCATTAAAGTTCTTTACTGCTTTTTTTGCCTCTTCAATGTTCCTGAAATCAGTCAAAAAATACCTTTTTTTCGCATCTAAAATGATATAACAATCATCTGCCTTAAAATTTGCAAGATAAGCAATGTTGGATACATCTGTTATGAGGAGGGCATCCAGATTCAGTTCATCCAGTTTGCTGTGGAGATAAAGCAATCGTTGTTTCACTTTTTTATTATTCTAGAGGCAGCGAGCAACCCTAAGCAATAGCTGTTAATACCAAAACCGCAAATCTGTCCTGTTGTTACGGCAGCTGTAAGAGAATGCTGTCTAAATTCTTCACGAGAATATATATTTGATAAATGTACTTCTATGGTCGGCAGGCCTGAGGCAGCTACGGCATCCCTGATAGCTACGCTTGTATGGGTGTAGGCAGCAGGATTTATTACAATAGCGCTAAAGCCTTGTTTTTTGGCCTTACCGATTACGTCTACTATTTCGCCTTCATGATTGGATTGGAGTATCTTAAGCGTCAGTTTTTCTTTTTTGGCGATTTTTTTTAGACTGCTATTGATTTCCTCTAAGGTTACTTTACCATAGACGTCTACCTCTCTTTGACCTAGGAGGTTAAGATTTGGTCCATGAATAATTAGGATTTTGCGCATAATCACCCCTTTTGAACGCAAGGATCTCTTGATTAATCCTGCTCTGCCTCATCAATAAGCATTATCGGAATACCGTCTTTTATTGGGTATTTACGTCCGCATTTCGTGCAGACAATTTTTTCCTTTTTTAATTCAATGTCTGCCTTACACGCAGGACACGCAAGGATATCTAACAATTCTTTGTCTATCATCTTTGGCCACCTCCTGTTTAAGCCTTGGCCCCTTTTGATTTTTCAACAAAACGCATTTTTAATTCATAGAGAAGTGTATCTATAAAATTATCCTCTTCTAATGCTAAATTCCCGGATGTCTTGTCTTTTATCATGGTTAAGGTATCTATAAAGAACTTAGCTTGCCTTAAATCTACTTTTTGTTCTTTTGTAACTGGATTTGGCATATCCCCTAAGGCGATAGAGGCCTGCATACCCAAGGTGCTTACAAAAAAAGTAAAATTTGGTTCGTCTGGTAAGAATCCGTCTTTACTATCGTCACCTTCAGCGCCTTCTGGCTTTTGCGCCTTTTCCTCTTTTGCAGTTTTCTTCCAATCTTCATCAATCTTCTTTTTTTCAGGGCTCTCCATATAATTCACCTCTTTCTGAACGCTCCTGTTTCATTTGATAATCAAACCAGCGTAACCTACTACTTGAGAATAATCGCCGCTTGCTTTAGCGCTTGTTTCGTATTTTATCAGCTCGGCCTTCTTGGCTCCTAATATCCGTGCTGCTTCAATAACTACAGCTGTAGGGTATACCCCACACATTGAGATATTATTTTTACTTACGATTTCTATTAAGCCTTTTGCTGAGAGCTTCTCTATTTGGGAAATTGCAAGCTTGTCTTTTGAATTTGCCTCCTGCTGACTTTCATAATGCGTCATATCCGAACTTGCCAAAAACAAGGTTTCATCAACAAGATCAGCTGTCTTAATTGTTTTTACAAGGTCGGCGGCAAGTTTTAGTATTTCACTTAGGCTAATTTGCCCAACAACAATCGGAACAATCTTAAAATCACTACTAAAATATTGCAGGATTGGAAGTTCTACTTCCAGGCAGTGTTCGTAAACATGTGCGCTTATATCTTCTTCTAAAATTTCAGAATTGGAAAGAAATGCCTTTGCGATTTCTTCGTTTATTTCCACATCCCCCATAGGTGTGTTCCACTTACCTTTTGATGAAATACTTACCCTCTTTCCTATGCCAGTATGATTCGGCCCTAGGAGGATTATATTTTTTCTAATTTCAAGTTGCGCTATTACGCTAACTGCTACCTCTCCGGAGTAAATATAGCCGGCATGAGGAAGCATGGCTGCAATCGCAGATGATTTTTGCGCCCTTTCTTTAGGAAGAAGGGAATTAATCTGCTTTCTAATTGCAGCAGCGCTAGAAGGATAAAACTTGCCTGAGGCAACAGACTCACGCAACATATCAACTAAAAATTTTATTTAAGAAATTAATGCTTTGGCCCAACTCTTCTTTACTAGCCGCAGCATGTGCTTCAATTACCTTAATCGTATTTCTTTTAATATAAGGCGCTAAAGATTTGAAATTAAGTTCTCCTACGCCCGGGGCAAGATGATCCTGCATGCCAATTACATCGTGAAGATGGACGCCAATAAACTTAGAGGAGTATCTCTTTAAGTATTCCTTCTCTCTGATACCCCAGAGCTTTTGCATAATCCTGGCATGGCCTGTATCAAACCAAAAAAAGGCATTTGTGTTTTGAAGCAGAATATCGAATTCATCTAGTTGTGGGATTTCAGAATAATAGATACGATTTTCCAGACCAAGCTTTACATTCAGCTTTTTTGCGTAATTAGAAAGCTCTCCTATACTCGTGAGGGCCTTCTCTAAATGCGGCTTCTTCCTCTTTTCACGTAAGATGCGCATTCTGTTTTTAATACTTTTAAAAGCAGAGGAATTGCCCTTGCCGGCAGCAAACAATTGCATGAGCTGCTTGCTTTTATCTTGCATATCCACTCTTCCTGAATGCAAGATAAGCGCCCTTGCCTTTAGCTGTGAAGCAGTCTCTATTGACTTTTTGGTATATTTTAAAGCAAGACGCCGCTTCTTCTCGTTTAGCGAGGAAATGGAATAATAGTCTGGTAACGCCTTTTTAGTTGAGAGGCAGTTAGGTATCGGGCAGAAATTATGACAGCTGAGGATTCTAATCATGCCTTCTTTCCTCAGCCTATCTATTTGTCTGATTCTTTTTTCGGTAAGACTAAAGTTAAGCTCTAATTCCTTAAATCCTACCTTAACTATCTCATCAATCTGTTTCTTTGCACTTCTAAATTTGTTGACGTTCCAGGATAAAGAAAGTGCAAACATTATTTTTTTCTTTTGCCTTTTTTCCTTCTTTTTTCACTAGGCTTTTCATAGTGTTTGCGGTCTCTGACCTCTCTTAATATTCCTTCGCGTTCGATCTTCTTCTTAAAACGACGCAATGCAGATTCAAATGGTTCGCCTTTGCGTACTTCTACTTCGGACATTAATATCACCCCTCATTCTTTAAATAGTATTACAACTATAGCACTGTTAGAATGTTATGTCAACTTACTTGTATGAATTTCAGTCAACCAATCTGAATTCAATAATGACATTGAAGGAGAGTTGCTGATGCTTGAGTTTTGGTGGGAATACTGGAAAAGGCGCTGCTTTTTCTAAGAAGCTATGTGCCATATATTGTAGTTCTTGATTATTAGTTGATTTTTCGTTAACGACCTTTGCAGTTATGAGTTGACCACTGGAATCGACAACAAAGGATAAATACACCTCTCCTTCGTTAACTAAAGTATTGTTTAAGTGAGCCACATTTTTGATCTTCTCCCGGATTATCTGGTAATAGCTCAAATATGCCGGATTTGACATAAAAGGAGAGCTGACCACAGGAAGCTTTACTATTTCTATGGGTGATTTTTCTTTTCTCGTAGGCAATTGTACATTACGTACGATAACCTTACCGGTACTCAAAAGATCTGCTTTTTGCGAAAATGCCGGCGGACTAGACATGTCTCCTGCCTTTAGAAGTAGTCTATTTTTTTTAAGCTTACTAAGATCCTCGCGTTGATTAACATTCTGCTTTAATTTTTTATTCAAGGCATTTTCTAGCTTTAGGATCTTATATGTTACCTCCAGATTCGTTAAAGATTTCTTTGGAGGTATTATTTTAAATCGTGGCAATTCTAGAAGGAACACAGCGTGAATAAATATCGAAATTAATATGATTACTTTAAATTGGGCACTAGAATGCTCCATAACTTCAAATATAGTAATTAGTTAGAAGTTTTTTCTTGCTTCTATAAAATACTATAACATATAAAAAATAAAAACTCAAGCCAAATTAAAATGTTAATTTAAACCCGCTATAAAATGCCCTTCCTGGCATAGAATAGTCCCTCTCCTCTTGATACGTTCTATCAAAGATATTTTTAGTCTCAAACAAAATTTGCGCAAAATCATTTATTTTGTAGGAAAGGTTCATATTCATAATAAAGTAGGCCTTGAGAAAGGTCGTATTGCTTGCATTGCTGAATCTTTTTGTTTTGTATATGCCGCTTAAGCCCAATTCGTATCTAGGGACAGGTGAGTAGGTTAATTTTAACTTATACAGATGTCTAGGCCGATATATTAACCAGTTCTTTGTATCTTTATTTTTAGCTCTTAGGTAAGTGTAGTTAAAATTAGCTTTAAAATGGTCATTTGTAACGAATTCTGTCTCAAGCTCAGCTCCTCTTATAGATGCAGAGCTAACATTTTCAGGTCTCCACCACCAAGAGTCATCAACTGTCCATTCTATTAAATCATCGAAATCTGTCATAAAATATGTAATATCAGTCTTAAGTCTTCCTAAGGAATACCCGCCTATGCCTGCTTCATATGAAATTGCTTTTTCAGGACCAAGATTAGAATTCCCTTCTACCCCGCCCCAAATACCCCAATCTTCTTGCGGCCAGTAAAGATCATTAAAAGTAGGCGCACGGAAAGATTTTGCTGCCAAGGCATGCAGCTTTATTTTATCAAATAACCAAAGATTAAAACTAGCACTAGGGCTAATCCTATCTCCAAAATTTGAATAGTCATCCCAGCGTGCTCCGAACTTCAAGGACCCTTTATTAAAAATGTCTGTCTCTGATTCAAAATAAGTCCCTTTCAGGCTATAGCTATGTTTGCCGCTGTTTGAACTGTTAAGTCTGTGCTCTTGAAAGCTTAATCCAATTGCGGATCGATAAATATCGAATAGAACTTGAGAAATCTGAAAATCTGTCCCATAAACCTTGGTCTGTTGTGTATCTTTATCAAGCGGATCAAAGGCTTCAATAAATTCCAATCTATCAAAATTCTGATATACCTTTAAAACTATATCTTGACCTTCCAACATTTTCCCATCATAAGTTATATCGATATATTTTTTAAATGTTTCCTGTCTATCATCCAGGTCTTGATTAGTAATTAAGCCCGGGGTTCCTACTTCTGAATTGTAGTATCCAAAAGAAGTATTAATATGATTGTCAGCATCTAACTCAATCCCTAATTTTGTATTTACATTGTTGCTTAAATAGTCAGCATTATCTCTATGGCCATGCGAGGCTAGGTAGTCGCTGGATATAAAATAATCGAACTTATCTATTTTATTTGAGTGGGTTAAAGAAACAGATTTTGTATTGAAAGAACCGAATTTGCTTGAACTTTTAGTCTGTTTTTTTTCTTTTCCGCTTTTAGTAATTATATTGATAACCCCGCCTACCGCATTCGCGCCATATATACTACTTAAAGGGCCGCGCAAAACTTCAATCCTTTCAATGTTTGAAAGAGGAATTTGATTAAAATCTGTGAGACCATCGCGCGGGGTATTGACTGGTCTTCCGTCAACAAGAGTGAGGACTTGGCTGGATGAGGCACCTCGGGTATGGATAGCTCGCGTAGAGCCAGTAGAACCATACTCTAATATATCTACTGAAGGCAATAAATCCAGGACCTCTGAGATCTCAAGCTTGCCTTCAGACTCAATGTCTTCTTTAGTGATAATACTTATATTTTGGGTGGAATGCCTATATTCCTGCTTTAGCCTAGAAGGCGTAATTACAATCTTTTCTAAATCAATTGTGTAATGAGATGTACCAGACTCATTTGCATCTACCTTAGTATTAATTAGACAGAAAATACATAATAAAGTCAAAGTAAACAAGCATTTAAATTTATTCATTGTTTTTCTCCTTCCGCGAGGATACTTTCCTGCTTATTGCAAGCAGAAATAGCGAGGCAATCGTCCGGGCTCACCTAGGCTTTTATCAAGCCTGGGTATTACCGTTGCGGGACAGCAAGGGGAATTTCACCCCTACTTCCTTTGCCTATATAAAGTGTTTTTGTCTATACCTTCTATCAAGTTGTATTAATTTTCCTCCTTTCCTTTAACTTGATATTTCTTAATATCTAAAAACCAATACTCCCAAAAGCCTTTTTTAAGAACTGTTTGACTTTCTGTTATCTCTATTCTTTTTTTAAATATAGGTCCATCAACAATAAAGGTATGAAATTCGCCGTTCTCACCGCAAGGACAAATCCCTCTTGCTGTAAGTTCTTTTAGGAAATCTTTATCTACATATCTTCCAATAAACTCTTTTCCAAACATATCAGCCTTACAGCTAACAACGATTGCTTTAAATCCTAGATTAATAAAATCTTCTACGATTTTTTCTGGTGAAAGGTTCCAGAGGGGTTCTATAGGCTTAATTCCGATTTCCTTGCATACGCGTTCAACCCAGATTTTGTGTTCATCCAAATAGATGTCTCCAAACACCATTTCTCTAATGCCTTTATCTTTAAGCTCGTTTACAGCCTGTTTAAACTCTTGTTCATACTTTTTCATGTCAGGTGAAACCTCTTTTTGAACGAGTGGAATTCCTACAAGTTCAGCCTGCAATTTTAGCAGCCTAGCTTCAATTCCATGAAAACAGCAGCGTTTATATTCTTTAGAGATAAAATTTAGGAGGTATTTTATTTTGTAGCCAAGTCTCATCGCCTTATAGCAAGCAAGGCAACTATCCTTTCCTCCGCTCCAGGAAGATATGGCTAGGGAATTCTTCATATATAAAGCCTGTTTATAACAAGAAAACTTAGCAAAATAGACACTTCTGCCAGTTCACTCACTGCACCAATTGTATCGCCGGTCATTCCATTAATTCTTTTCTTAATATAATTTATGAATAAAAATATTAAAGGTATAGGAATAAGAAACAGGGCAACACCTTTTATCTGCATCAGCCATAAGAATAAGCTCAAGGTAAATAAGGCCCCGATAACAGCATCTTTCTTAAGGGCATATTCTATGAAGTATTTTGCCTTACCTTCCTGACGTGCATATCCAGAAGTATAGCAGGCAAGAACTTGAGATAACCTTGCAAATGCAGTCATCATAATCAATAATTTCCAAAGCATGTCTTTGGGAGTATTTACGATAAGTGCAAACTTTAAAAGCAGGAGACAGACTAAACCTGTTACCCCCATTGTTCCGACTCGACTATCTCGCATTATCTCGAGTATCTTTTTTTTGGGTTTGGAGCCATAAAATCCGTCACAAGTATCAGCGAATCCATCTAAGTGAATTCCACCTGTTATGATAAAGGACGCTAATAAGATAAATACGCCTAACACCAAATGGGGCAAGAAGTTAAAAAGAGAAAGAATTAAACTTAATAAAAGACCGATTAACATCCCTACTATAGGAAAATACAATAAAGATTTACCGAAATCCTCATTTTTAATCTCTGATTTAATCTTTATGGGCAGGGTAGTTAAAAACTGGAGGGCAATTAAAAACCTTTTCATTCTTCGATTTTCTCGGAAACAGATGCTTTTTGAAACGTAGCCATCTGAGTAAAGATTTTAATACTAGCCTCAATTATTCCCATTCCTAAAGCAGCCCCGGTTCCTTCTCCAAGGCGTAATTCTAAATCTAGGAGTGGTTTGAGACCCAGGTAGTCTAAGATTATTCTATGTCCTTTTTCTACAGAACAGTGGGCAGCAATCATATAATTCTTTACTTTTGGCTCTAACCTGTAAGCAATTAAGGCAGCTACTCCGGAAATAAAACCATCTATGACTACAGGAATTCTTTTTGAGGCCGCCCCTAGAATTACCCCAGCAAGGCCTCCTATTTCAAATCCACCTACTTTAGATAATACATCTAAAGGGTCTTTAGGATTTGGTTTATTTATACTAAGCGCTTTTTCTATTACTCCAACCTTATTAGAGAAGGCCTTATCATCAATGCCTGTTCCTCTACCTGTCATTTTTTCAACCGGCTCTTCTAGTAGGCAGGCAGCTATAGCGCTTGAGGCTGTTGTATTCCCAATGCCCATTTCTCCTGTGCCGACAATATCTACGCCTTCTCTAAACACATCTAGAAATATTTCAATACCTGCTTCAACAGACCTTACCGCCTCTTCTCTTGTCATTGCTGGACCGGCTGCCATATTTTTGGTACCATAATTGATTTTATTGATAATTAGTTTTGGATGCGGCTTTAAATCAAGTGCAATTCCCATATCTGCAACTATAACCTTTGCGCCAACACAACCTGCTAAGACGTTAATTCCCGCACCGCCACTTAAAAAATTATAGACCATCTGTGCTGTAACCTCTTTTGGAAAGGCGCTTACCTTCTCTTGCGTTACTCCATGATCAGAGGCAAAGGTAAAAATTACTTTTTTTCCAATAGACGGATTCTCATTCCTGCTAATACCAACAATAAGCTTTGCTATTTCTTCTAGTCGGCCTAAACTTCCTTGCGGTTTAGTGAGGTTATCTAATCTAGCCTGGGCCTTAGTCATAAGACCTTGATCAAGTTCCTCTATTTTCTTAATAATTTCTTGTATTTTGTCCATTTTATCCCTTTCTGACTTTTAAAGGCAGGCCTGAAACCATAAAAAAAACATCATTAGCTCTGGCTGCTACGTTCTGATTCACTCTTCCAGCCAAGTCCCTAAATCTTCTTCCTAGCGCGTTCTCGGGGACTATGCCTAAACCGACTTCGTTAGAGACAATGATTGATGTAGGCTTACTTTGTTTAAGGATTTTCAACATCTTAGCAATCCTATTTTCTACAGCAGCACATTTGAGCCCTTGCCCTAAAAGATTAGATATGAGAATTGTAAGACAGTCAATAATGATAACATTAAATTTAGGACATATCTTTCTAAGTGTTGGGGTCAAATCTTTAGGTTGCTCAAATGTTTGCCAATGCGCAGGCCTTTTTTTCTTATGGAGAGAGATTCGCTCTTTCATTTCTTTATCTAAAGGTAGACAAGTAGCAAGAAACGCGACCTTTTTATCAAGCCCCTTAGCCAATTTAACAGCATAGGCGCTTTTTCCGCTTCTTGCCCCGCCAAGAATAAATATAATCTTACCCATTTAAATATGCCGTGTTGGATGTAGAGTGGATTCTAGCCTTGCCCCTAGTAAATTCAATAATATTAATGCTGCCTGATTTTGGCTCTATACGCCAAGTCTCTCTTAAACTTATTTTTAAAATATCGCATAAAATTACTTTTATGGGGCCGGCGTGAGTAAATATTGCGATTGTTTTATTCTTATTGTCTGATAATAGCGTCTTTAATGTTTTTCTTACTCTTTTTGCGAAATTATTTAAATTTTCACCTTCTGGAATAGTGTGTTTTGATGGGTTGGCTAACCATTTCGTATAAGCTTGAGAGTGCTTTTTCATAATCTCCTGATATGTCAAGCCTTCAAGTATGCCAAAATTCATCTCGCGAAGCCCTGAAAATTCTTTTACTGGTTTATCTTTAAAGATTATCTTGGCAAACTGAACTGTTCTTTTCATATTGCTTGCGTAGACGTTATGAATTTCTACTTTGCTTAACTTCTTAGAAAGCCTTCTTGCCTGGGCCTTGCCTTTTTTATTTAGGCCTATATCCGTAAAGCCAGTATATCTTTTTTGATAATTCCAGTCTGTTTGACCGTGCCGAATTAAGATTAGCTTCTTAGGCATTTTTAAAAATAAAAAACCCCGAAATCTACGATTCTTCTAATCGTCAGCTTCGGGGTTGCGCCCTGTTTAACTTCACCCTTCCTCGAGGCTTATTTTTACAGGCAGGTTTTCTGACTCAAGGCTTCATAACCTACTCTCCCTGCCTTCCCTCTAAAAGATCTTTTAAGAAGTGGCTTTCTGGGATTTCGTTACCTTATACAGCGGCGGGACCGTTCCCTTTTTAGGATTCCCTGTTATCCCTTTCTCTTTCCTAGAGAAAGGACCTGTAGGATTTAATTTTCAAAGATAAATCTATTTTAGATTATTTTATCAAGATGTCAAGCAGAATTTAAGGACTTACTATATCTTTTCTTCTTCCTTGACTAATAATATATGGGGTTTACTACTTACTGGATTTTTACTAACAATCACAAGGGTGTTATAAACCTTTTCAATTATTTCATAGGTGAGCACTTCTTCTGGACTAGCGGCCTTTTCAATCTTGCCGTTATTAAGAAGGATTAGGCGGGTGCAGAATTCACTTGCGAGGTTCAAGTCATGCAAAACAACCACTATAGTAAATTTTCCTTGTTGATTAAATCTTTTTAAAAGGCTGAGTATTTGGATTTGATGGCCAATATCCAAATGTGTTGTTGGTTCATCAAGAAAAACCACCCTAGGCTCCTGAGCCAGCATCTTGGCAAGGAAGACGCGTTGGCGTTCACCCGCACTAAGTGTGTATATAGGCCGATTTATAAATGCAGTGCTGTCAGTCAGCTCTAAAGACTCCCTGACAATGCGTATATCATTTTTACTATAGCCGCCTAAATTTTTTATATGAGGGATTCTTCCCATTAAGACTATATCTAATACGCTAAAAGGAAAGGCAATTGAGGTGTCTGATGAAACAAAGGCACAGGCTCTAGCTATTTCGCGCAAACTCATTTTGTATACGTCTCTATTGTTTAATAGTACCTTGCCTTTGAAAGGCTTGATGATGCCGCTTAATGATTTTAGGAGTGTAGTCTTTCCTGAGCCATTAGGGCCAATAATACCTAAAAACTCTCCTTCCCCTACCTCAAAGCTAATGTCCTTCAAGACGACTTTGTCTTTTTCGTAGCCGGAGTTTAGATTTTCGACATCTATCAAATTCATACTCTTGAACCTAGTTTGTGCTTGAAGAGAATAATAAAAACAGGTGCACCAATCAAGGCTGTTATGACCCCAATAGGCACCTCTACAGAACCCATTAAGTTGCGTGAGAATATATCAGCTATGATTAGAAAGGCCGCCCCAGCTAAAACAGATGCTGGCATTAAAACCCTATGATTTGGACCAAGCAGTAAGCGGCACATATGCGGAATTATAAGACCTACAAAACCAATCATACCGCAGGTTGATACTAAGCTAGCGGTTATTAATGCGGCAATCAAAAACAGAATCTTTTTTGTCTTTTCAACATCTATGCCCAGATGCATTGCCTCTTCTTCTCCAAGGCTGATAGCATTAAGGTTGCGCGCAAAAAAGAGGCTAAAGACAACTGCTATTGTTACTGTTACTCCCACAATTATTAACAGCGGTTGACTGAATATATGCAGGCTTCCTAATGACCACCAAGACATTCCATGCAAGGCTTCATTTGGAGAAAGAGACACAAGAAACATTGTCACACTGGAAATAAGTATACTTATTATTACCCCGGATAAGATTAAGGAATGCATAAATATCTTTTGATTGACCTTAGCGATTGAGTATACGGCATAAAACGTTAAGGCAGCAAATAAAAAAGATATGATAGGTTGAAGTCTGATATCAACCCCGATTAATAAGCAAGAGACTGCACCTAAAGCTGCGCCACTGGAGATGCCCAGAAGATAAGGTTCGGCTAAAGGATTTCGTGTTAGGCCTTGTAAGATGACGCCGCTCACGGCAAGGCCGCCGCCGGCAATAAGCGCAAGCACAAGACGCATAAAACGTAATTGAATAATCTTTAGGGAGATTTCATCAAGATGAGTAAATATATTGATCTTTACAGCACCCAAAGACAAATGCAGGACAGATCCTATTATCAATAGCGCAAATAAAGCAATTATAATTAATGACCTATTGTGCGTATATCCTTTTGTTGATCTCATCAATCGCCTCTGTAATTCTTGGACCAGCCCTTAAAATAATATCTGGGTTAATGTCACAAATAATGTGGTCATTCTTCACAGCTTTGATATTGCTATATCCAAAACGATTCTTAATACGTTCCTTATCTTGGCCTCGTTTCATATAAACAGCGATGATGTAGTCAGGATTTCTCTTAAGCACGAGCTCATAACTAAAACGACTGTAGGCGTGCATTGCATCATAGGCGATATTTTTGCCTCCCGCAAGCTCAATAACCTGACCGATAAGCGAATCAGTTCCGGCAACAATCAAAGGCTCATCCCATAGCTCCAATAAAACCTTTGGCCGTTTATTAACCGGTATATCTTCAAATCTGCTTTTAATCTGATTTATCCTAGCTGACATAACTTTAATCAACTTCTGCCCTTCCTCAATTCTATCCACTGCCAAAGCTATTTCCTCAATAGCACCAAACAGCCCTTCTATTGTTTTTGCAGAGCAGACTATTGTTCTAATATTAAGCGCCTTAAGCTGCTGAACAACTGGTGCTTGTTCTAATCCGGCAGTAATAACAATATCTGGCTGCAGGTAAATAATTTTTTCGATCTTGGGCCAACTGAAAGAACCTATTTTGGTTTTGGCCTTGGCTTCAGGCGGCCAATTACAATAAGAGCTTACAGCGACTAAAGAATCACCAGCACCTATTGCATAGATAATTTCAGTTGCCGCAGGTGAAATGGAAATAATCCTTATATCTTTGTCATCGCCAGATGCAGAAGAATTGTTAAGAAAGAGGAAATTTAGAAAAAATGCTATTAGATAGATGTTAAATTTGGTTAAAAGATGCATTAGAACTCAATGCCATTCCTGGCAGGAATACCTAATTTAAAGGGATGCTTCACTTCTTTTATTTCAGCGACATAATCAGCTAAGGAAATTAATTTCTTAGGCGCATACCTACCTGTAAGTACCAACTCAACAGATTCAGGCAAGGCCTTAAGAAATTCGCAAACTATATTAAGACTTATAAGTTTTAATTTTAAAGCAACATTTATTTCATCCAGAATTAAAAGGTCGTAGTTTTTTTTCTGGATGACTCCTTTTGCGTAAGCAATCGCTTGCTTTGCTAACTTTTTGTCCTCTTTAGTAGGCTTGGCCTTAAGCAGACAGCTTCTACCAAACTGTTTTATAGTGATGCCTGATACTTTGTTTAATGATTTTAATTCATTATAAATGCCTTTCTTTAAGAATTGAATAATGCAGACCTTACCTCCTGCGCCGACTCTTCTCATAGCCAGACCAATAGCTGCTGTTGTTTTACCTTTTCCATTTCCTGTATAAATGTGTATCATACCTATTTTATGAAGAAATTATAGCTACCTATGGTTAAGGTAGTTACTATAACGCAGGCTATAAGCACACCAGCAAATATTGCTATCAAGGCATAGCGAAATCGAATCTTGAATAAAGTAGCTGCAACTGCGCCTGTCCAGGCACCTGTAACCGGAAGCGGTATTGCCACAAAAAGAATTAGGCCTAAGGCTTCATACCTTTGAACCAACTCTGCCTTTCTTTTTGTGCGTTCGAAGAACCAATCAAAGAATCTTTTGAAAAAGGCAAATTTTCTCAACATCTCTGCAAAAGGCTGAACAAGAATAAGTATGGGAATAACAGGAAGCATGTTGCCGATAAGAGAAATAAATAACGTCTTATATATTGGCAGGCCGAATTTGATAATTCCCAAGGGAATAGCGCCTCTTAATTCAGATATAGGCGCTGCTGCAGTTAATAAGACTAATAGCTCTTCACTCATGATTTACCTTCTCTCCCCAACCAAATTCACCAACGAGTGGAACGAACACACAAGAAACTAACCTTTCCTCTTTGATGTTATCCTTAATTTTTGTTAATCGTATGAGTACCTGGCTAAATCTTTCTCCTATGGGTATAATCATCCTTCCTTCTTGAGCTAGCTGCCTAGTAAGCGGAGCTGGTATCTGGGGTGCGGCTGCGCTTACAATAATAGCATCGAAAGGAGAAAATTCAGCTAATCCTTTAGTGCCATCACCAACGATTACCTTGTTATTGGCAATCTCTAATCTTTGGAGAGCTTCTTGTGCTCTTTTTGCTAAGACCCGTGATCTTTCAATTGAGTAAACTTCTTTGGCTAGATTACTAAGGAGTGCTGTCTGATAACCTGAACCTGTGCCGATTTCAAGTACTCTCTCTCCCCCTTTTAAGTTTAATGTTTCAATCATGTAGGCAACAATATAGGGTTGAGATATTGTTTGTCCTTCTCCTATCGCAAGCGGCCAGTCAGCATAGCTTTGTTTTTTTAAAATCGCTGGAACGAATTCATGTCTATTTATCTTTCGGAATGCTTCTAATACACGTACATCTTCTATTCCGCGGCGGATTAGCTGCTCATTTAACATCCTTTCTTTTAAAAGAGCGAAATCCATATCTCTTTGGCTATAAAAATGAAAAAACGACAGGTGTCAATAATCGGATTTATTTTACTGATGATTTTTCTAGAATAAATTGACTCTATGGGCATAGAGGCAATTTTATAACCCAGGCGGCTTGCCCTTATCAGCGTTTCTGACTCAACTTCAAAATTTGACGTCATAAGTTTGATGTTTTTTAAAACGTGACACTTGACCAATCTAAAGCCACACTGGCTATCGGGGATTTCCTGGCGGCAAAGTTTGGAGATTGCCCAAGACATGAATTTATTGGTTAATATTCTAATCCTGGGCATATTTTTTGCATGGTTCATTCTGTTACCTACTACAACGCCAATCTTTTCATCTGAATATGCCAAAGTAATAAAGCTAGGAATGCTTTCGGGGTCATGCTGACCGTCGGAATCAAGAGTGATTATCGCGTCGCAGTCAGTATTGGAGATTACATAGTTGAAACCGTTACGTAACGCTGCGCCTTTTCCTTCGTTTTTCCTATGGCGTAGTACTATTGCCCCTTCTTCTTTGGCAATTTCCTCTGTCTTGTCAGTTGAGCCATCATCAACTACTATTACTTTAATATTTATTTTTTTTAAAGCGGAGATAATCGGCTTTATCGTCCTCTTAGCATTATAAGATGGAATTACGGCACAGATATTCATTTTGGGCTATTCATCTATCCAATATTTTCTAAACATAAACCATTGTTCTGGATATGTCTTTATGTATTTTTCAATTATAGTTATGTATGTTTTGATAATTATTTCGATATCTTTTTCCTTCTCTCCTGTTAAATTAAACTTAGGGGGTTGTCCAAGTTCAAATCTGAATGTGTCATCTTTGCATCTGGTAAGAAAAGCATAAATTATTGGAGCCTGCGTCTTAAGATGAAAGGAAGCGGCACCTTTGGGTAAAAGCGCTTTTTTATTTAGAAAATCAGTTACTAGGCCATGCTCGGTAAAGTCCCTGTCAGCCACAACAGCTACCATCTTATTCTGTTTTAATCCTGATAAACAAAAACGAGCCGCGTTTCCTAAGGAACAAACCTCCATATTATTTATTTGGCGTTGCTTATTGAAGAAATCGCTCACCTTTTTATGTTTATGGGGCATCACTATGCCAATAATCTTATAACCCAGTACCCCCATGATAGCCCCGGCAAGTTCCCAGTTACCAAGATGCGCTGTGATTATTATGCCGCCGTTTGATTGCCTTAAAACCTTATCAATGCTTTCTAAGCCTTTAATTTTAACTTTGTTTTTGATAAATTCTTTATCTATTTTTGAAAAGCGCAAAAAATCTGCAAGATATTTGCCAAAATTGATAAATACCTGTTTTGTAATTGCCTTAATTTCTGAATCGCTTTTTTCAGGAAAGATTGCCTTCAAGTTTTTCTTAACAATATTCCTGTCTGTATTCGAGCATAGATACTGCCAAGTAGCAACAAATTTTGCTATTGAATAGCCAACCTTTAACGGTGAGTGTGAAACTATGAAGTGAGCTAGTCTGTAAATGAAGTATTGGAACATAGTTTTATAATTAATGAAGCAATGTCAATGGCAGCCTTGGGTTTGCTGATTTGGCGCGCCTGAAAGGACATGTCGTTTAATCTTTTTTGGTCGATTAACAGCTCTGTAGCTGACTTTGAGAAGTCTTTCATTTTCTCAATTGTTATTCCGGCACCTTTCTTTGTCAGAAAATTCGCATTAGCAACTTCTTGGCCGGGGATAGGATTGACGATTAGAAGCGGAAGTCCTTTGGCTAAGGCTTCTGCTGTTGTAAGTCCGCCAGGTTTGGTAATAATTAAACTTGCGATTTCCATCAATTCATCAATTGTCTCCACATATTCTAAGGCAATTAGTTTTTTCTTGCCCTTTTTTGATTTACGCTTTAGCCATTTAAGAAGAGTTTTATTTACGCCGCAGATAACTAAAATTTGTAACTCAAACGGAAATGCCTCTAAGTCGTTCACTATTTTTTTAATGGGCCCTATTCCCTGGCTACCCCCCATTATCATTATAATGGGCCCTGAAGGGTTTAAGCCGAGTTTGTGTGCAATAAGTTCTTTATTTTTGCTCTGGACAAACTTGGGGTCAATTGGGATACCGAAGTTGATAACTTTCTTTGCCTCAACACCCTTTTGTACGAATGCCTGCTTTACTTCTTCTGCCGGGACGATATAATAATCAACTTCATCGTAAATCCAAAAGGAATGCGGTGCATAATCGGTTAAGACACCGATTAAGGGTATATTCAGACCAAACGTCCTTTTACAGTCAGCAATCATTCCACAAGGATAGGCCTGTGTACATACAATACAAGTGGGCTTGAATCTATCTATGAGTATTTTTAACTTCGGGGAATTTAGTTTGTGGATGGTCTTTTTAATTTGCCGAGTGTTTTCTATTACGCTGGGATTATCATAAAGATACTTCCATATCTTAGGTGTTCTTTTAATTACTTTGATGTAAAGTTGATTGATGATTTTTTCTGAGATTGGAGTGGTATAATTGAAGGCGTTTAGATTCAAGACCTCTATATTTTGATCAAGCCGTTTTAAGGCACTCTCAATAGCCAATGTTGCCTGATGGTGGCCGGAAACCTCAGATATATAAAGTAGTAACGCCTTCTTTGGCATCAGACTAAAGATCTCCTCTTCTGTAAATATCTATAAAAACCTTCACTACAGTAGGATCATATTGGGTGCCGCTATATTGCCTTAATTCTTCAAATGCCTGTTGGTCAGAAAATGCTTTTCTATAAGGCCTATCGCTTGTCATCGCGTCATAGGAATCAGCAACGCGAATAATTCTAGCATAGATGTTTATCTCATCAGCCTTAACCCCTTTAGGATAACCCGTACCATCAAAATTCTCATGGTGCTGCTTTACTGCTGTAATTGCATCACTTAATTCTTCTAAGGGATTTAATATTGAGCTGCCGATCATAGCGTGCTCTTCAATATCTCTTCTTTCATCTTCAGTAAGTGGACCCTTTTTAGAAAGTAAATCATCCGGTATGCCAATCTTACCGATGTCATGAAGCAGGCTTGAGACGCGAAGCGTTTCCAAAAAATTGCCTGTAACCCGTATCTTTTTTCTCTTGATCAATTCTCTACCAATTGCCATGCAATACTGAGTCACACGTTCTGTATGTCCGTGAGTATAGTGATCTTTAGCATCTATGGCGCTGGCTAAGGCCTGGGCAGTATGGATAAATAAACTGTGATTTTTATCAAGTTCAGATTTTAACTCTTCAAATAGCTGAGCATTTCGTACTGCCATGGTTACGTCATGTGTTAAGGCTACGAAGAAATTTATCTCTTCTTTTGAAAAGGGCTGTTCAGACTTCTTGGATCCAAGTAGAAGTAATCCCAGGAGAGTTCCATGAATATAACTAGGGATGCAAAGATAGGCATCAAAAAGTTGCATTTGATATTTTGTCTCTTGAAGATATGATTTCAGTAGCTTATCCTTGGCAAAGAGCTCTTTTTTTGTTTTTAAAAAATTGCTGATCTCTGCAAATTCTAAGACCCCTTCTTTATGCAAAAGATAGTTCTTTTTTTCCCGGAAGAATTTGATTAATCCGCTATTGGGATCAAGGCGAACATACCCAGAAGGCACCTTCACGCCTGTCTCGCCTTTTGATTCTGCAAATATGTATATATTTTTTTTCTTATCATAAAGAAGCGCAGCTGCATGCGTAAGCCTTGCCTTGCGCACAGTTGTCCTCAAGACCAATTTTATGAGTGTATCTGGCCTGTGGATAAGAATCATGTTTTTAGCAGCAGCCTCTAGTTCTCTTTTGTAATTTATTGTCATTTCCTGATTTCCTTTAAAACCACTTTTTCCAATTCTTCTAAGATCAAGGGCTTATGAATATAACCTTTTGCCCCTAATTCCTTTGCCTTATTAATAGACTCAGCATCATTAACCCCGGTAACCATAATTACCTTGATGTTTTTATCTATTTCCTTAATTTGTTTAAGCGTCTCAAGGCCGTCTATGCCTTCCATCCTTAAATCAAGCAGAATTAATTCAGGTTTTGACTTTTTTACAAGATCAATTGCCTCAGAACCACTTGCAGCAGTATCAACCTCAAGTTTTCTTTTGACAAAGAAATTTTTAGCAAACTCGCGCACATCCGGTTCATCATCAACAATCAATAATTTACTCATTTTTAGCTCCTTAAGTGAATGCATAACCCGTGTATCCTTTCGGATTACATAAGTTATGTCCTCATCCACTTTTTAAAAATTTTAAAGAAGTGTGTTAATGTATTATACTTTTAAATTTTCTTTTAGTCAACACTATCAATAAAAAAACCCAACATCTCTATTGGGTATTAAAAAATAAAACCTCTCTTTCTTGATTACCTTAACCCCTCGGATCTGAAGACAATGTTGTTATTCTGGGATATTTAAGCCAATTTGAAAGACTGAGCCAAATTTATCTTTGGATAATTTTGACCAGGCAACGACCGCCTCTTTTGCTTCAGGAAAAGCTTGATTTTCCTTGTGCATTCTTATCCTGGTAAATTTTCCTGGCTCAAGATAGGTATCGCTGTAAATGCAAGCTCCAGCTTGACTTATGTCTTTGGTAATCGCCTGGATATCTGAAACTACAGGTCTTGGCTCAATCTCTGTGATGTTTGTTGAGTTGATTCTAGGAAATCTTCGTCTCTCCTGCATATTTCCCTCCATAATTTGTTATTATACAGCAAAGTGTTCAATTTTGCAAGTAAAAGCCTACCATCTAAAGCCAGCACCAAGTTCAACAGCCTTCTCCTCTTTCCCCATCAAAACCCTTAGAAACCCTTTATAGTCATTAAAGAATCTTCTTGATAATTCCAATCTAATCCCCAGATCATTGTTTTCTCTACTCGTCAAATTCACGATTAGGCTATAATCTTTGTTAATTCTCATCTCTCCGCCAAAGACTATTGAGTTAAGGTAATTTTCTCCATATCTTACTTCAAAGATTAGACCAATGCCTTTTTTTATTTTCCACTCTCCAAAAATTATTATGGTTTTATTTGTTTTCTCATTGCTTATTAGACCTGCACCTAATTTATATTTAAGGCCATATTGTCCCTTACTCCTGATTGGTGCTGCAAGCGATGCCCTAAAATCAAAGCCTGACTTTAACGGTTTATCCATTACGTAAGAGAGGCGATATTTATCTTTGATATCCCAGTAGCCACAAAATGTTAAACCCTGCTCATCTTTTTTTCTTTTTGAGCCAGAATATTTTTTATAATTGTAAGTCAATTGGTTGTTTTTGAGTTTCCAGGAGCCTTGAAAATGCAGGGTATCTGCCTCTTTATCCTTTTGGACATCAAACTCTAGCCCGTTATCCTTACCAGACTTCCATTTACCGGATAATTTTAAAAGATAGATTGATCTCTTTTTAGCTGTCTCTCTACTTATAACTGCAAAGGTTATTTCATCGCCTCCCACATTAATCAGCTCCCCTTTTATCGTCAATTTGTTCTTTGCAACTTGATTGCCCCATTTGTTAAGCGTAAACACAAGATCGTGGTTTTTATTTAAAGACCAGTTTCCCTTTAATTTAATCTGTTGCAGTTCTTTAGTGTGAGAGGGGATTTTGGCATGATAAATCAAAGAATTTTTACTGTCAGTTTTAAATCTTCCGTCGAGAACTGTGCGGTACCTACTCAGCCTTGTACTTTTGCCTGATTCCTTTAAAACCAATCTATTGTGCGGATCAATCTCATATCTAACTTTAGTCATTATTATTTGAGTAAGGCTTTAGGTATTGATATATCAGCAACATGTACTTTGCCACAATAACTAGGTCCATTATTCTTAATCATCCCGGATTTAGCTAAGGCAAATGTAATAGTCTCTGTTGCCTTTATGCAAGTGCCTAAAATCTCTCCTCTAGTGGCATTAAGTCCTGAAGGTACATCTAGAGCAAGGATTTTTTTATTATAGCTGTTTATCAAGTTAATAATACTCGCATAAGGTTTTTTGATTTGTCCAGTTAGGCCAATTCCAAAAATTGCGTCAATAATAAGACTTGCTGTTTTTAATTTACTTTTCAATAACTTGGAGCTTTTATTTATGAAATAAATATTTTTGGTTAACTTCTTTAGAATATTAAAATTAATTCGTGCGTCAAACTTTAGATGCTTAGGACTTGCGAGTAAGAATATGGCAACATTTACACCTTTATTTATCAAATGCCTTGCGCATACAAAACCATCTCCGGCATTATTGCCCTTGCCGCAAATACAAAGCGCCTTCCTCCCTCTACCTAGCATCTTTAAGGCTACTTCTGCGCTTGAAATACCGGCATTTTCCATAAGCACAATAGAAGGAATGCCATAAACTTCCTGCGCCTTTTTATCAATAATTTGCATTTCTTTGGCTGTGCAATATTTTCTTTTCATAGTTTCTCTGGTGATTTTATTTTTTATGTTTATTTCTTCGCTTACAATAATATTCATCAAAACCATTGGTTTGTCAAGTGAAATATCAACTCTAATTAGAGAAAACGCAAAAGACATTGACGATTTCTACTGGGCGTGTTAAATTAATGATATATTGGATGAAAAACAAGCGATTTAAAAAGGAGGATTTAGCTATGTTTAAAAATAAAGTTTTACTTTTAGTCATTGTTATGCTTTTGGCATTCTTTTTTCACAGTGCAAGCTCTTTTGCTGCTACTGAACAACTTTCTATTACCACCTATTACCCTGCACCCCACGGGGTGTATAAGGAACTAACGCTTTATCCTAATGATGATTTTGCCACTGGTGCTGCCTGTGCAGCAAATGAAGAAGGAACCTTACGTTACTATAACACAGGGGATCAGATACTTGTTTGCGACGGAGCTACTTTTACCTGGCAACCTTTAACCGGGCTTTGGACGCAAAATGGAACAGATATTCATCCAAATGATCTTACTTGGCAGGTTGGCATTGGCACTAATACTCCTGAATTCAAGCTTGATCTGAATAATGATGGCGGGATAATCGCTAGGGGAACTATGAACAGCGGCAATGTGCTTATTACATCTGGAGCAGGTACAAGGCTTATCTGGTATCCTAGAAAAGCAGCCTTCCGTGCAGGAGCAATAAATGCAGCATTTCCAAATCAGTGGGATGATGCCAATATAGGAGATTATTCTGTTGCCTTTGGTCTTAACTCTGAAGCAAGCGGCGACTGGTCAACAGTCTCGGGCGGAAGCCTCTGCGTTGCAAGCGGTGATTTTTCTACTGTTGCTGGTGGCGGTGCCGGAAACACAGCATCAGCCAACACGTCCACTATTTCAGGCGGTAGTTTAAATACAGCATCAGGTCAAGGTTCTGTTGTAGCAGGTGGTTTCTCAAATACTGCATCAGGAACAAATTCCATGATAGTAGGCGGCTCATTTAACGAAGCTGCAGGCGATCATTCCTTTGCAGCAGGAGAGAATATGCAATTGACTACTGCTGCTGATCGGACATTTGCATGGGGTCATTCAAATGTTGTAGAAACTATAGCTACCCCTGACGCATTTTTAATATTTCCAAAAGGTAGCGCCGGTAGTGTTGGCGTTAGGACTGATGCTCCAACTGAAGCTTTGGATGTTAATGGAAATCTAAAAATCCGCGCACCTATAGACGGCGATATGCAAAATCTAAGTGCGGATGCAAGCGGAGTTGTTTATAGGGCTGTTTCTAGTAAGAGGTATAAAGAAAATATTCAAAACCTAATAGTCAATACTGATACGGTTCTTAAATTAAATCCAGTAAAATTCAACTGGAAATCAACGGAAAAAGCTGGAATTGGTCTAATTGCGGAAGATGTTGACGAGATAATTCCTGATCTGGTAGTTTATAACAAGGAAGGTATGCCGGAATCGGTTAGATATGATAAAGTTGCGATTTATTTACTGGAGGTTGTTAAGGAGTTAAAGGCGGAAAATGACGAGCTTAAAGATAGAGTCAAAGCGCTAGAGAGTAAAATTTAAAGCTATCTTTTTTACTTCTATCCATTCCATCAAAAAAACTATTTATTTTTATTATTTTTGTCTTCTTTTGCCAGATTAAATTCTAATTCTAGCTGGGGGTTATGAGCTCCGGCAGAAGAAAAAGCAAAAACTGCTACAATCAACAAACAAAGAAGCTTTTTAACCATGTACCCTCCTTTCTAAGGGTTATTACGATTTATTGGATATATATGGAATCTCAATTTCCGGGGAGGCAAATTTTGAAATAATTAGTACGTATCCCCGGAAATCGTATTTTAACTTCCAGCATCTATATTTCATTGCTACTTAGTTAGTTATATTTCGAAGAACCGTTCCCTATTCTGCTATTCTCTACTCAGTTGGCAAAAAAATAAAATTTGGCTTATATGACTTCATGGAAGACAAAGTGTTAGGAATCTATGCCCGGTTGGGAAAATTGGCATTTTGGAAACTTGAGAAAACGATTTTGGCGCCGAACGGCCCTTTATAGTGCAAAAAATACATGTTGTTTTGCGATTACAATATAGACTCGGCCTTATTTAAGAACTCTCCGGCTAAAGCAACCATTTCTTTTGCACCAAGTTGAGACCACTGGTCATAATAATCAGCATTCTCTCTTAACGTCTTAGCTTTTTGAAGTCCTTCAAGAAATCGCACTGAGAGTTTCCCTTTTTCCACATAGAATGATTTTAAAGCAACGATTAAACAGTGGTGGCTTCTTTCTCGGTAATTCTGGTTATATAAGAGAGCTCTTGCAGAATGAAACATAGAATAGTATGCCTGAATAATCGCCCACTTAAACTTGTCTCTTTGAAAGGTATCTTTTGCCTCAGAAAGGTCAGTCCTAGCAGCAAGCAGTTCTTTATCCACCAAGTTTTTTCCTTGAGAAAACTCTCTTATTTTATTTCTCTTAAGACAATCCCCAAATTCGGGACTTACTGTTCTCTTCTCCATAATACAATGCCTCGCTGAACCTGTTCATAAAAATCAGGCGATTTAACCTTTAGCTCTGTATGGAATAATTCTGTCTCTACGATTAGCTGTATTTTCCTTTTTAGTCTAATTTTCTCAATTACCCTCTCTAGTTCCTGCTTTTTGCTATTACTGATAACGAATAAATCGATATCGCTATCTGAAATATCCTCTCCCCTCGCAGAGCTGCCGAAAAGAGTTATTTGCGAGGAAGACACAGCTAACTTCTTAATGATAGGCTGTATAAACATTATTATTTTTAATACCTTTAGTTGTTTTATGGCGGGATTTTTGTAATTTAAAGAATAAAAGGACATCTTACCCTTCTTATCCCTAAGCAGAAAATTTGCCTTTGCAAGTTCCCGTAAAGCATAGTTGGTTCCGGATTTACTTACCTTAACAGAATTTTGTGTTTCTTTCTCGGTAAGTTCTCTCCCCGGGTGATCCAAGAAGAATTCTAAGACCTTTTGTGAATTTGTAGCCACTAAAATAGATTTTGCGTTGTCCATAATTTTACCTCTTCATCCAATATTTTGGACTCATGTCCATTATATTGAGTTAACATCTTAGTGTCAAGGTAAATCTGCCCTAGAAAGAACAAAAGGGACGGTTCCTCGCCCCCCCCCTAACCTCTTATTTTTTATAGCGTTACAACATCAAGAAGTTAAATTTTCATTTTTTCTTCCATATAATCATCAATGAACAAGTCTTGATAAGAAGATTGCCTGTCTCTAGGGCTTTTTTCGAGTTCTAAGTAATAAGGATTTGTATCTATTAGATTATCTTTGTGGCCGAGGGCGTAAAACCTAAAACTGGAAAATTCATAATCACTTGGCTTATGTACTAGACGTGCTCTAATAGGGTTAAGTTCGATATATTTTCCGCACTGAACAAGATAAACGTAGTCTAAGATAATTTTGCTTTTGTAACGACCTTGCCAGAGATGGCCTGAATAATCATGCCTGCGGCGGTAATAGTAAAAATACTACAAATTTACTCGTTTCATAAATCGAGAAAGATTGCTCTGTTGATCTATTGAGTCCATCAAATGAAGGTGATTACTCATTAAGCAATAGTGATGAATTCTTATATTTTCTTCTTGTTTAAATTCCCTTAACAAAGAACAATATCGCCGCTTATCTGTAGAGGTACGAAAGACTTTTCTTTTATTGTTTCCTCTGCACATAACATGTAGAAAACCAACTTCTGGGATAATTCTTGCCTTTCTTGGCATAATATTTGATTATTAGCATTTACAAGTTATTGATTTCTAACTAGTTGCATCTTGAGGAACCGTCCCCTTATTTTTGTTTATAGGGCTATTTCTAGTAAGAGATATAAAAATAACATTCAAAACCTAATAGTTGATACTGATGCGGTTCTTAAATTAAATCCAGTAAAATTCAACTGGAAATCAACAGGAAAAGCAGGAGTTGGTCTAATTGCGGAAGATGTTAACGAAATAATTCCTGATTTGGTAATTTATAACAAGGAAGGTATGCCAGAATCGGTTAGATATGATAAAGTCGCAATTTACTTACTAGAAGTAGTTAAAGAATTAAAAGCGGGAAATGATGAGCTACAAAAGCGAGTTGAAGTCTTGGAGGGCGAACTCCAAGGTTAATTTCCTACTCAATCCTTTTCCTTGTTGTTATCAACATTGGAGCATGCGGACTCCCCTTATTGGACGACTTTCGCAACTTTTTGGGTTCAAAAGAAACTGAAAAGTTTACAAAAGAACTTCTGTCTGCTGTTTAAACTGTTCCTTCAACAGACACTGTATCTATATTGCTCTTATAAAGAATATACTAAAACCTCCTATTATTTCATATTACTGCTTAGACCTATGTGTTTATCTTCGGTCAAAATTTACCAATAAGAACTCACTCCGAAAGATACACGCGTAGCATTTTCGTTGGAAAGTTCGACGTGAACAGCATATCGATCATTCAACTGATACTGCAATTTTCCTCCCCAAGCCTCTCTAAATTCAGCATCATAATTGACAGATTCTGCTCCAAAATATAACCATGTCTGCATCTCTCTCAAATCAAATTTCAAACCTAAATGAGGGCGTAATCGAACAAGGGGGGAGATTGTATGCGCTGCAAAATCAACCATTCCACAACTCGTAATCGCTTCATTCCATTTTTTCGCACGACCGAGGCCAAAACTCACAACTCCATCATAACTGTATTTTTCATTATCCTTAATACGGTTACTGCCGATTCGCAATTGCCAAGACCACTGACTTTCATCCACTACCGAAACAGGTAAAGTGTTGAGATTTAGAATACGCAGTAAATCAAGCTTATCTAAAAAGACCTTATGTTCATCTCCAAAAAACCCAACAGCAAGATCAAAAACAACAAGCTCATTACCTTCAAGGCTACTCTTTCCAACCTTTTCCTGTTTAAAAGGTGCCCAATTCAAACGTAAAAAAGGCCTCCCGCTGTCTTCGCTAGCAACACTGACACCAAACTCCATAGGGCGTGTACTGTCTGCGGGTGAAAGCAATTCTTTAATTTCAAGCGATGGTTTTGAGCAAGCGGGCAGCTGCAAGCGAACCAGCAGAATCTGATCTTTAAACTTTCGTCTCTCGCTGCTTGGATTAGGCTCCTCAGCTATAAGTCGATATTGCTGGTAGGCAAGCAAGCTGTCTAAAATTATAATTTGCCGGTCACTTGTGAACTTTGCCAGATGGCTTGAGATAGAATGTCCCCCTGCCTGAATAATAGCATTAAAGACCTTGAGTTCATCTGGCGTTAATAGCTTCAGTTGATGATAGAGTACTCGTTGAGTTGATGGAATAAAACGCACAGATTGGATCAGGTTTGCCCCAAAAGACTTACGTCGAGCTTTATCAACATCCTTTAAGTGATAAAATAATTCTACCGGAAGATACCAAAATCGCCCATTGCTTAACAAATCCTCTTCTATTACCAACTCCAGCAACTCTGCAAGTCTATAAACACAATTTTTATCTAAGAAATAGTATTTGAACTTATTGCCAGCGATTTCCCAGATATGTAGGATCAATAACGTACGTTGGTAATCTGTCAATGCAAGCTTGTAGTCCCAAATATCACGAAACTCAGTGCGCGAATAAACAAGATCTTGCGTGTAAAAATACTTATCGGAAAACCCGGCCTTATATCCGCCAAAAAGCCCCCGCGCAACATAGAGTAATGTGTTTTCGTTTTCCGGAACCACTGCTCCATAATTCAGCGTCAAGTCAAACAATCCGACCTGATCATCAATAGAGTCTGTATTGAACTTAAGAAACGCATGTCCAAAGGTTGAAGCCGGATTACCCAAATAACCGCTGACTAAAAGTACGCTAATAGAGTTTACGCTGTCGAATAAAGCCCATTTTTCAAGTTTCTGACAATGTGTCTCTCTTAAGTTGTAGTTGGGTAAAGGCAGCTGATGAGAAAGCCAATAGTAACGAGCAGGAAATCTGCACCGTGCGTGTTCATTAGGATTCTCACCCCAAAGAGTAAAATAGGCATTAATAGTAGCTATCAATTCAGCTTCCGGATCACTCCTGCCATTTGGAGACAGAAAGAAACTGTCTGTCAAAACTACACTCTGCCTGCCATTACGTCCATAATGAAGTAATTTGAGCCAGATGGGATGACTTGCAAGATTGAGTCGTTCGGCTTTATCGAGAACTTCTTTCAGAGAGGATGCTTGAGCTTGGGTGCTCAAAAGCAAAAGAATGGTGCAACAGACTATGAATAGTTTTATTATATGAATAATTTTATTATAGGTAGTCTGACACTACTTAACAAATTGAATATGGAGACATAAAAATAGATTCTAAAATGAAAAATGCGTCTATAAAATCCAGACGCATTCTTCAAAATTACAATAAATGGCTGTTATTTACTAAGTAAACCCCTAAGAGATGCTGTCTATATGTTTGTAGACTAAGTTATATAAGGCTTGCGCTTTTTCAAAACGGCTTTTATCAGTATAACTTGAATCTGCAACAAGTTTGGCAAAAGCATTACGTAACGCCTCTGTGACTTTCTGTTCAGCTTGAGAATCATATCCGGCTAAAACCATTAATGCATCAAGATATTCCCCTGAACCACTAGCCAAATCTCTTTCTAAAGCTTCATAGGAGTCATAAATAAATGAGGCTACTTTTTCTTGTCCGCCAGCGCAAGTATCTGGACAAGAGATATTTGAGCTGATTGCCGTTGTCCCTAAGTCCCATGTAACATTAGTAACTGCTGCAACAGCTTCATTTCTTGGCGCAATCATTGCTCCAATACCACATTCAGTATAAATATCAGCAAATTCTCGCGCCATACAGGGTTGAGAAAATGCCACGAGGACCAAAACAGCCAATGCAGAAATCTTAATCGCCCTTAGCATCTCTTCCTCCTTTCTTTTATGCCATTTTATTAATAAATATAGACATTAACAGTTTACCAATAGAAACTATTCGTGTCAAACAAATTATCAGTGGAGTTTCCCCTATCCTAGTAAATTGAGAAGAAGTTGCACATCCTATCAACCCCAACTTTAAATTGTAGAAAATACGATATAGGATAGGAAGAAAATCAAATATTTTTCTTCTCTAATATTCTTTATCTGTCTCAATTGCTTCAATTTTTAACAAAATTCCGCCCTTGAAATAAAGGTTTTCATAGACCAAGAAGCTTTTAACCGTAGAGTCCATTCCGCCCCACCCTAAGAATTTACCTGCCTTATAGAGTTGAACTGGCTTATTATAGCTTCTGTAATATATCCACACTTCCTCTGAACCATATTCATTGGTCGCTTTAATTTTTCTTGGATAACGGTAGTTCCCATTTAATTTTACCTGTTCTTTATTCATGCCGATTCCAATTTTACCTTCTAAAATTAAACTTTTAATCCCTGAATTCAATTCAGGATGTTCTTGCAGATATTTGTTTCGTAATCTGTTTATATCATCATAATATGCCTGGTCAGATAGGAAATAAAGGCATCCTGAGCACAAAAGTATAATACTAAACAAACTAATTAACTTCATTGTATACATAGTTAATCTCCCGTGTAATTCTGATTTGCTTGAATTCCAGTAGCCATTGAGCGCATTAATCCTCCGCCGTAGTTGCCGTATATCACAGTAGAAGTAAATATTGACCAGTGAGAGTATAAACTTAACACAGTATCACTTATACCGCTAGCAAGAAAAGTAGCATTAGTCGCTTGATGACAAGTACCAAATACCGTTGCATAACCCCATTCAGGAAATTTTTTTAGTATTCCCGAATTCGGAAAATCGCGCGTGATAGCCCCAGTGTGACGTGACTCTAACCCTAATCTAGTTAACCCACCTGATTTTGGTGCTTTACCAACTACTGCTAAAGAATTTCCATTTTTATCATATAAAGTAGTTAACTCTTTATTTGTAAATTTCCCGTCAGGGTGAGCATTTCTTCCCGGCATTCTTCCGTATGGATCGTATCCTTTAGGATTATCAGTTAATGCTTTATCAGTTTTGTTGCTAGGATCATATGGTCTTTGTCCTGCAACAGGTTCAGCTACCAAACTAGCAACCATTGCTTCAAATGTTAAAGTTAGAGCAATATCTGTGGCAATATACGACCACATATAGGCAGCTTTTGGACGCATGCCAAAAACATCATCAAAAACTTGTTCTCCTTGCCATTGGACGTACTCTCTACCAGGTTGAGTTTCTAATATGGAAGAGGCAATGAAAGCACCAGCTGCAGCAACAGGATTAAACCCAGAAAAAAGAAAGGCAGATCCAGTAGATATTGCTATATTTTTGGTAGGCTCCCAATTACCTGTGATTATACTCCCAATAACCAAACCAGTAAATCCGAACAGAAGACCTATTACGCCTGCATTTTTCGCAAAGAATTTACTAAACCAACCATGACCGCTTGGGTCAACGTATTTAACGGGGTTATTTCGACAATATGCGTAGCGGTTGAGGGATTGAGGATCAGACGGTGCCTGGACTATTGTGTCAGGAGTAATGAATCTGCCAATTTCAGCATCGTAGTACCTCGCCCCGTAGAAATACAGCCCGGTTGAGGCGTCGAGTTCTTTGCCAGTGAAGAGGTAGTTAGTTGAGCCGCCTGTTTGTTGAGTTGTGGCAAGTTCTCCATAAGGAGTGTATTCATATAGGGCTATTTGGTTGCCTTGTTCATCTGTGATGATATTGCTTGAGCCTAAATGGTCTGAATGATAATACTGGGCTGTCCAAGGGCCGTTATCCACAGACTTAACCGAGGCAATCCTCTGGGAACCCATGAAGATATGCTTCTGAGCAAGTTGGCTGCCATCTGTGTAATCAGTTTTTTCAAAGAGCGAGCCTACATAGGTGGTAGTACTTGTGGGCGTTATCTTCTTTATCCTTCCTCCATCACCATCGTATTCAAAAGAGGTGATGAAGGATTCGAATTTATAAGCTATTTAATTGGTACGTGTCCCCGGAACTTTTAGTTAGTTATATCTTGAGGAACGCGTCCCCTTATTCATTCAAATTCACCAATTGTTATTCTCTTTTATTTTCTTTTAATCCTAGGAATTTTATCAAATTTTCTTCAGTAGCTATATTGAAATATTCTAATATTTCTTTGGCTTTTGATTCAAAATCCGTTTCATTTTTGCAGTATTCAATTTTTGGCTTCGCCCCTTCTTTGTCGCCTAAATTATACAACGCCATAGCAGTGCCAAAACTGCTTACCCAGTTTTTCTTAATTTCAAATGAGGCCTCGAAAACTTGCAAAGCTTTTCTGTATTCTTGGTTGCTATAATAAGCGAATCCCAGGTTGTTTAATATATATTCTGAATAAGGCGCATTATTTTCTTTTACAAGATAATTAGCCTTCTCAAGGTATTCAACAGATTTTCTTGGGTCACTATTCTTTAAGGCGATAATTCCCAAGAGATTGTATGCATCAATGTTTTTGGGATTGATACCTAGAGCTATATTTATTGTTCGTTCAGCAGCACCATAATCTTTATTATTAAACCATACCCAAGCGAACTCCATCGCTTCTTTATCATCGTGTACACTATACCCTTTGCCCACATGCAATGTCTCACATCCTCCTACAATAGGAATCTGGGCTATTAAGAGAAAAATACAGATTATTTTGTTCTTGATAAAACACCTTATCATTTTTGGTAATCTTGATTAGCATTTATTGCAGTTGCTACAGAACGTATTAATCCACCCCCGTAATTTCCATAGACTGCTGTAGAAAGAAAGGTTGACCAGTGAGGATATACATTAACTACTGTACTACTTATACCTCCTGCGAGTAAAGTTGCATTTGAAGCTTGATGACAAGTACCAAACAATGTACCATACCACCATCCAACACTAGGTTTTGGTGCTCCTGCTTTAGGGAATTTAGAAGATATTGCTCCCACGTGTATAGGATCTAATTGTGTACCAGGAATTATTTTTGACAGTCCTCCTGACTTTGCACCCTTACCGGTTACCGCTAAAGCATCACCTACTTTATTGGTCAATTTATTCATTTCTTCGAATGTAAATCCTGCCCTACTTTTATCTATATTTTCAGCTCCCGGAAATCTGCCCCAAGGATCGTATCCTTTAGGATTTTCGATGTCTTTGGATAAAACAGCATTTTTGCTTACTGTTGCCGGATCAGCCACCAAACTAGCAACCATTGCTTCAAATGTCAAAGTTAGAGCAATATCTGTGGCGACATATGACCACATATAAGCAGCTTTTGGACGCATACCAAATACATCGTCAAAAACTTGTTCTCCTTGCCATTGGACGTATTCTATGCCAGGTTGAGTTTCTAAGATGGATGAGGCAATGAAGGCACCAGCTGCAGCAACAGGATTAAATCCAGAAAAAACAAAGGCAGATGCAGTAGATATTGCTATATTTTGGGTAGGTCCCCAATTACCTGTGATTATGCTCCCAATAACCAAACCAGTAAAGCCGAACAAAAGACCTATTACGCCTGCATTTTTCGCAAAGAACTTGCTAAACCAACCATGTCCGCTTGGGTCAATTAGATTTAAAGGATTGTTTCGGCAGTAGGCATAGCGGTTGAGGCTTTGGGGATCACTTGGCGCCTGGACTATTGTGTCCGGAGTGATGAATCTGCCTATCTCAGGGTCGTAATATCTCGCGCCGTAAAAGT